>CAYZUR010000388.1:0-2338 GCA_964481535.1 uncultured Spirochaetaceae bacterium
TTTATTCATATTCATTCTCCACTACTCATCGATGCATACTCAAGTATCTTTTCTTGAGAAAAATCATCTTTTTGTAATTCACCGCTTATTCGTCCCTCATGCATGACGAGGATTCTATCGGACATTCCAATTAACTCAGGCATTTCAGATGATATCATAATAATGCTTTTTCCTTTTTCAGTGAGCTCTCTCATGAGAAGATATATCTCATGTTTCGCCCCCACATCGATTCCTCGTGTCGGCTCATCAAAAATAAGAATCTTACAATCTTGGGCGAGAATTTTAGCAATCACCACTTTTTGCTGATTCCCACCACTCAAAGTTTTTACTTTGTAGTTCAAATTGTGGGCTTTAATCTGTAAGTCATGTTTTAATTCATCACAAATTTTATTCTCTTTCTTCTTATTAATGAAAATTCTATCAGTAATTTTCTTTAAAATAGAAAATGACATATTTGTCTTTATCGCTAAATCTAATATTAATCCCTGATGTTTCCTGTCCTCTGGAATGAGACCAATACCAAGAGAGAGGGCTTTATCAGGAGAGAGAATTTTCACCTCTTTCCCATCTAGCTTAATGATCCCTCTTGTGAGAGTATCAGCTCCAAAAATAGCCTCTGCAACTTCAGTACGACCTGCCCCTATGAGACCTCCAAAACCAAGGATCTCCCCTTTCTTTAAAGAAAATGAGATATCTTTTAATTTTTTATTAGTAAGGTGTTCAACTTCAAGGATATTCTCTTGTGTAAAATGGGAGTTACCGGGGAACTCTCCCTCAAGGTTTCTTCCCACCATCAGCGACATAAGATGCTTTATGTTGGTATCTTTAACATCGAGCGTATCAATGTAAGTACCATCCCTCATCACCGTAACACGGTCACAAATATCGAACACTTCTTCTAATCGGTGAGAGATATAGATGATAGTAACTCCTAACTCTTTGAGTTTGGCAATAATAGAGTACAGAGCTTTAGTTTCAGTTTTTGTAAGGGGGGCTGTTGGTTCATCCATAATCAAAAGTTTTGCATTTTTAGAAACAGCTTTCACAATTTCAACAATTTGTTGATACGCCATCCCTAAATCTCTCACTTTAGATTCAGGATCTACTTTAATTCCCATATCTAAAAAGAGCTCTTGGGCCTCTTTGTTCATCCCCTTGGTATCACGAAACCAACCATTCACTTTCTCACACCCAAAAAAAATATTCTCAGCAACTGTGAGCAAAGGAATTAGATTCAACTCCTGATAAATTGCAACAATCCCTTTTTCTAATGCATAGGAAGGGGTTATATGTTCATACACTGCACCTTCGTATGAGATGCTTCCTGCAGAGGGAACCTCTGCACCGGTGAGAATCTTTATTAATGTTGACTTCCCTGCCCCATTTTCACCAATAATAGCATGAGTCTCTCCTTCTCTAATGGAGAGAGATACGTCGTTTAAAGCAGTAATTCCCGCGTAATGTTTTGTGAGTCCTCTAATTTCAAGTAGGTCAATGGACACATTTCTCTCCTTGCATGTTTTCCCGGTAGAGAACCTACCGGGAAAGTGTGGTAATTATCTACTTTAATAGATCTTCTTGCCAGATAGTTTTCATTGTCATAAACACTACTTCTGGTTCAGTAGGGAAACCTTCAGTTGCATATCTGTAGAGCATGTCTGCGACATACGCGCCACTGTAGTAAGGTTGAATATCAACAGTAGCTCTATAAATGCTCCCTGGTTCTTTCATCTTTGCAATAGCTTCTGCTGTTGCATCAGCTCCACCTACAAAGAAATCAGGAGTATTGAGACCCATTGCTTTTACTGCTTCATATCCACCAAGAGCACCAGAGTCGTTATTACCTTTAATAACTTTTACATTAGGATGATTTTGTAGAACGCTTTCAACAATTCTCATCCCTTTTTCTGGACTGTCCCCTGCTTGACGAGCAACGATTGTTGCACCAGGACTTAGAGCTTCAATAGTATCTTGGATACCATTTCCTCTTTGTATAACAGGTTCAACGTTATCTTGGCTGATAATAATGACTTCTGCTTTCCCACCAAGTTTTTCATTAATCCATGTAGCTGCATTTGTTCCAATAGCTACACCGTAATCATACTCATCAATTGTATAAATGCCGTGAGCATTATCAATTCGTTGAGCTTCAGAGACAACAGCAATTCCTGCTTTTTTTGCTTTTTCAACGAGTGTTAAAAGAGCATTTTGATCGATAGGAGAGATCATTATTCCATCAACTTGTGAAATAATGAGGTTCTCAATGTCATTTACTTGTTTTGCTACATCATACTTAGCATCAACAATGATAGCTTCTACACCAAGTTCTTCACAACGA
>CAYZUR010000389.1:0-2334 GCA_964481535.1 uncultured Spirochaetaceae bacterium
CGAAGTAGCACAAAATATTGCCCCAATTCAAGCAATCACAGGTGATAAAAGATTATTAGACGATTAATCCTAATCATCATTTGAGTTCAATAAAAGCTACCGCTTCACCAGGGTAGCTTTTATTATATACACATACGGTACGTATCTTTTCTTATCTTTGTAATATGAAGATCCTCATTGAATGCTATTTATCAAACCATGTAAAGGTATTCTTTATTTCCATCTCTTTGACAAAGCGAGGAAGGGTTCTCACTGGATAGACTTCCATATGAGGATTCTCTTCAAGCATCGGACTCACAATTCGCCACGCTTCACTGATTTCTCTCATTGAAGGGAATAAGCTTTTATCAGCTGTGAAGATTTTCTTCACAATCTGCTCATATGCTTCAGGAGTATTTGCTCCAAATGTTTCAGCTTGGTTAAATCTAAATCGTACAGGTTTTGATTTCCAGCTTGTGTGAGGTTCTTTTAAATTCATTTGAATATCTATTGTGAGTTCAGGATGAATTGTAATAATCACCCCATTTTCCTCAATGCTCTCATCATTCATTACCTTCTTTGTGGTATTCTTAAACTTTATATAGATAAGGGATTTAGCCTCTTTTTGCATTTTTCCTGTTCTCACATAGATAGGAATGTCAGCAAAGTAATAGGAGTTAACCTGTAAGGTAAGAGCTGCATAGGTTGGAGTATGTACAATATGGCCACTGTGTACCCCAAGAGATTCATAGCGACCTGTATAGAATTCTGTGATAGGAGCAATAGATTTAAGTACTTTTACTTTTTCTATTGCAATATCTTCAGGAGAAAGAGTAGCTGGGTCATTCATTGTAAGGTAGGTAATAATCTGCATGATATGATTTTGAATTGTGTCACGAACTACCCCAATTTTCTCATAAAACCCTAGACGTTGATCAACTCCATGGGTTTCATCAAAGATTATTTGGATACTTTCTATCGATCTGTTATCCCAAATGCTCCTGATGATATCGTTATGAAAACGAAGAAGAAGAAGATTTTGCATAAACTCTTTTCCAAGGTAGTGGTCAATTCTGTAGATCTCTTTATCACTAAAAGCCGTGAGGAGGATATCGTTATAACGTGTAGCTGATGCAGAGTCAAAACCAAATGGTTTTTCAACAACGATTTTTTTGGCAAAAGGGCATATAGTAGCTAACTTAGCATCAACTATTTGAATTTGTTTAATTGCATCTTCATACAGCGAGGGTTGAAGTGCCATATAGTAGATTAATTCAATTCCATTACACTCTTTTACTAAACTCGCAATATAGGAATAAAGGGCATCTGTTGCCCCTTTTTCATCTTCCATATCATAGTGGAGGTAATCGAGTTTCTCAAGAAATTTCTTATTCGCATCTTTACTCACACTATCTGCAATAAACTCTTCTTTATTCTTATAGCGTCGCCCTAGTGCTACAATATTGAAATCAAAATTTTCACTCATTAATCTTTCATAGGCGGGATAGAGCTTTTTCTTCGCAAGGTCTCCTGTTCCACCAAATTGAATAATAATTTGCTTCATCGTACTCATCTCCCTTTATTCTATATCCGTTACAAGTGTAACATCATAATCATTATCTAAAAAATATCTTACAGGGAGATCTTCAACATCCCCTTTATGTAAAAACTTCTCATAAGCATCTCTTTTTGCCTCTCCAAAGAAAAGGAGAAAAACAAGACTCTCTTGAGCATATCTTTTAGCACCTGCATATGAGATACTTAGCCTCTCAAGTGGTGGTTTAGGAGAATCTGTTACTAAAACAATGTCATCATCTTTTGTTGTATTATACGAATGAGGAAATAAAGAGGCAAAATGGCCATCTTCCCCAACTCCTACAAAGAGAACATCTAATACTCCGTTTTCAATAAAAGGAGCTCCAATACGAGGGATGATTAATTGATTTGTAAGGAACTCCCCTCTTTTCATTGCCTCTTTTAATCCGTAGTGCAATAATGTTTCTCGGTTTGTCTCTCCACTGAGTCGCTCATCAATAAGGTAGAGCGCTACGCGAGGCAGTATATCTTTATTAAGTGCAAGAATTCCCATCACCACACTCTTTGCCCCTCTACCACCTGGAACTCCGATACGAATAGGAGATGAAGAGTGATTGAACCTCTTCTCTATAAGAGAGGTAACATGATGAGTAAATGATTCACTAGAATCTAATTTTATCGTTTTCATACTCTAATTCGTGTTTTGCTAAGCTAGTTTCACAACTACTGCACCAATGCATGATTTTTTTACCTTTGTAAAGCCTTTTTTGTTCTTGTGCTTTTTTAATTAACCACCATTCACCTTCGATAAATTCGTTT
>CAYZUR010000390.1:0-2312 GCA_964481535.1 uncultured Spirochaetaceae bacterium
CCTTGACAGAAAACGGATTTCTACATAACACACTCTACATCATATTTGAATTCATAGAGCGTAAAAACGCTTCATTATTCTTTGTTTTCTTAATCTTGTCAATGAGGAACTCGGTCATCTCGATATCTTCCATCTGATTTATTGCATTTCTTAGTGCCCACATCTTTGCTGTCTCATCAGCAGTTAATAAAAGATCTTCTCTCCGTGTTCCAGATTTCTTAATATTGATAGCAGGATAGAGCCTTCGTTCAGCCATTCTTCTATCTAATACAATTTCATTATTTCCTGTACCCTTGAATTCTTCAAAGATAACTTCATCCATTCTGCTTCCGGTTTCTATTAAAGCAGAGGCAATAATAGTTAAGGATCCACCATGTTCAATGTTTCTTGCTGCCCCTAAAAATCTTTTTGGTTTATGAAGAGCGTTAGAATCTACTCCACCACTTAAGATTTTTCCTGAAGCAGGAACTGTTTGGTTGTATGCTCTCGCAAGACGAGTAATGTTATCAAGAAGGATAACAACATCCCGTTTATGTTCAACTAATCTTTTTGCTTTTTCAATTACCATTTCAGCAACAGATACGTGACGGGTAGCCTGTTCATCAAACGTACTTGCAATGACTTCCCCATTAACGGTTCTTCTCATATCAGTGACCTCTTCAGGTCGCTCATCAATAAGAAGGACCATCAGATATACTTCTGGATGATTTTCTGTGATTGCATTGGCAATCTTTTGCATAAGAATTGTTTTACCAGCACGAGGTGGAGCAACAATGAGAGATCGCTGTCCTTTCCCAATAGGGCTAAAAAGGTTAATAATCCTTGTTGAAATGTCACTATCAAGTGTTTCTAAATTGAGCCTTGAATCTGGATACAACGGAACAAGTGAGTCAAAAGAAGCTCTGGCTCGTGCTACTTCTGGGCTATCATAGTTGATAGTTTGTATTTTAATAAGGGCAAAATAGCGCTCTGCATCTTTAGGAGGACGAATTTGGCATTGTACAGAGTCTCCTGTTTTAAGAGATAACATCTTAATTTGAGACATCGATATATATACATCTTCTGATCCACTTAGATAGTTATTCTGTGGGGATCTAAGAAATCCATATCCATCAGGGAGAATTTCAAGGGCTCCATAGGCAAGGACAACTCCGTTGTCCTGAGTATGTACTTTGAGTATTTCAACAATAAGGTCTTGTCTTTTTAAATCAAGCATCATCTCATTAGTGATACCAAATTCTACGGCTTTCTTTCGTAGTAAAGGAAGGGTAAGCATAGAAAGATCATTTACGATCATTGATGGATACGCTGGATCTTCTACATAGAGCTCAATAGTATTTGGTTCAGAATTATTACTTCGTTGTTTATTTGGTCTATTATTTTGATAACTATTTTTTTGATAGTTATTCTTTTGTCTATTATTTTTATTTGGACTTCTGTTTTGTCTATGATTAGCATATTGATTACTTGATCCATTTGAAGTGGGTTGGGCTGGTTGCACTGGTTGAGGAGTAGATTCTCCCTCTTTTTGAATTGCAACTTTCTCTACACTTTTCACTGGTTTTTCTTTTTTTTCTTCTTGTTCATTTTTCACACTTCGTGGTGGCCTTCCCCGTTTCTTGGGTGGAGCTACTACAATAGGTGTTTCTTGGGATGTTTCCACTAATACCTCTTTTTGTTCATGTTCAACTGAATTTTTTTCTTTACTTTTAGCTGAAGATGAATTATCTGTTGTTTTTCGTACTACAACTTTCTTTTCATTTTTAATAGGCGCAGGTGTATTCCCTTGTGAAAAGGAATTATTGTCAAACAATTCAGGCCCATCGTTATACTCTGATGTCATTGATATTCTCCAAAAGAATGTCTGATACGTAGGAATAAATCTGCTAATTTTACTATCTACTGTTGATTGTTATACAGGAACATAATCTTTTCTTTGCAGATAAGGAGGATTCCCCGTAGGATACTTTAAATATATTGCCAGACAGAATGTATGTCAAGTAAATCGACCTCATTTACATATAAGTAAGCTAATAATAGTGCAGAAACTGTTGCTTTTTTCCTTACTGAAGCCCTTCCATAGGAAGAAAATTTTAACATTAGGGCAATACTTTCCCTATTTTTAGCTGCAAAACCGAAACAAACAGTCCCAACAGGTTTCTCATCTGTCCCACCATCAGGGCCAGCAATTCCAGATATTGAAACACTCAAATCACTATCACTAAGCGTACGCACATTATCTGCCATTTGCTTCGCAACTTCTAAAGAAACTGCTCCATGAGTCTCTATAGTTTTCGCATCAATGTGCAAAA
>CAYZUR010000391.1:0-2307 GCA_964481535.1 uncultured Spirochaetaceae bacterium
AATGGATTCAAATGCCCTTGAGAAAGAAAGAGGGATTACTATTAGCGCCAAAAACTGTGCAATTAAGTATCGTGGCGTAAAAATAAATATTATAGACACTCCCGGACACGCAGATTTTGGTGGAGAAGTTGAAAGAGGATTATCGATGGTTGACGGAGTTGTACTCCTTGTTGACTCAGCCGAAGGACCTCTTCCTCAAACGCGTTTTGTATTACAAAAAGCACTAAAAAATCATGCTTCTGTTATTGTCGTCATTAATAAAGTTGACAGACAGGATGCTAGAAGTGAAGAAGTTGTAGAGAGTGTATATGATCTCCTCCTTGAATTACATTCAGATGAGAATATTCTCGATGTACCTCTTTTTTATTGTATTGGTCGCCTTGGTAAATGTGGAATCACTCCAGATAATTTAGACGATGATTTACACCTATTACTTGATGCAATGATCGATCACGTACCAGGCCCAACCTATGATGATGAAGAACCATTTCAGATGTTAGTATCAGATTTGAGTTACTCTGATTATCTTGGACGCCTTGCGGTAGGGAAGGTTGTGAATGGTAGTGCCCATACAAACGATTCCCTCGTATGTATTGATAAAGATAATAAGAAAATTCCATTACGAGTTACTCGGCTTCAAAGTTATGATGGGCCAACCTTTCATGATGCTGAGATAGTTGAACCTGGAGATATTATCGTCTTAAGTGGAATAGAGAATGTCTCAATTGGAGATACTATCTGTAACAGAAATGAAGTAAAAGCGTTAGAAAGAATAAGTATAGATGAACCCACTGTAAGTATGAAGTTCATGAAGAACATCTCTCCTCTATCCGGAAAAGAGGGAAAGAATATTCAATCTACAAAAATATTTGAACGATTAGAAAAAGAAGCATTATTAAATGTATCTATTCGAGTTGAACGAGATATAGAATCAGATTCATTCCTTGTGAAAGGAAGGGGCGAATTCCAGCTTGCCATCATCATTGAGACGATGAGAAGAGAAGGATTTGAATTATGTGTGGGTAAACCAACCATTGTCCTTAAAAAAGATGAACATGGGCACACAATAGAACCTATCGAAGAGTTAAGAATTGATTGTCCTGAATCTTTTAGTGGGATTGTAATGGAAAAGTTAGCTAAACGAAAAGGAATAATGACAGACATTACCTATGACAGTGAAAACTGGGTCACTATCCACTTTGAAATACCTACACGAACACTTATTGGATACAGAGATGAATTTCTTACTGACACAAAAGGAAATGGTGTGATGAACACCTCCTTAAAAGGATGGGAAAGGCATAAAGGGGAATCCTATAGCCGGTATACAGGCTCACTTGTCTCTGATAGAAGTGGAAGTGCTATCCCGTATGCTCTTTTTCATTTAGAACCCCGTGGTAAGCTCTTTGTACTCCCTGGTGACCCTATCTATGAAGGGATGATAGTAGGAGAGCACAATAGAGAAGTAGATTTATATGTGAATCCTGCAAAAACAAAGAAATTAAGTAACATGAGAGCCAGTGGGAAAGATGAAGCGGTAACACTTACCCCCATCTCCCCCATGACACTTGAAATGGCTATACGATTCATAAAAGATGATGAACTTATTGAAGTAACACCATTATCTATTAGAATGTGTAAATCAATACTCAATACGCAACAAAGAAAAGTATTTGAAAGCCGTGGATTTATCCCTACTTACGTAAACTAAAGGGAATATAGGTATATGCATCTAAAATATGTGTTTCATCTGGTGATGGGATAGAGGGAATAGCTCCTTCTCTCATCACAGTGACACTACTTGCAGCACTTGCTTTTTTAAGGGCATCAATGACTGAATCACCTAGACTAATTCTGGCGATATAGGTGCCAATGAAACAGTCTCCTGCTGCAGTTGTATCAATAACAGGGACATCCCAAATGCCGAAAGTGGTAATAGGGGAGTCCCCTTTTTTATGCATCACCCCATACTTTCCTAACGTAATAATTATTTGACATGTTTTATACGTAGTGCTAAGAATTTCTAATGATTCGTAAGGATCATTCGTAGAGGTGAGTCCTTCAGCTTCTACTTCATTTAAGACTAAAACATCTAAGAGTTCTAAAGGAAGAGATTTCACACTTTCATCAAATGGAGCTGGGTTAAAACAAATATGCATCCCCTTTTCGTTACATTTTGTAATAATAGTATGTAATTCATTTATTTCGTTTTGAAGAAGAACCCAGTCTCCTTTTTTTGCATGAAGTAGAGTTTCATCTATTTCAGACGGGGTGAATTCTTTGTTTCCACCACTATAAAGGACAATA
>CAYZUR010000392.1:0-2303 GCA_964481535.1 uncultured Spirochaetaceae bacterium
TCAAACTCAAGGAATTCAAGCTGTAAGTATTAGTGGTAAAGATGGGGATACCCTTATCGCAAAGAAAAAACTAAGTGGCACTAAAGATATTGGTTTTGTTGGTGATATTACTAAAGTGAATACAGAGTTACTTCTCTCACTAATGAAGAATGATTTTATTCCAGTTGTTGCCCCAATCGGCACTGATTCAAAGGGCAATACGTATAATATTAATGCAGACTTTGCAGCAAGTGCTATTGCTGGAGCCTTGAGGGCTCAAAAGTTAGTTTTCTTAACGGATGTTGAAGGAATTATGAAAGATAAAGATGATCCCTCTTCAATCATGAGGCAACTCACGTTAGCCCAAGCACAATCCTATATAAATGATGGAACTATTAGTGGTGGGATGATTCCAAAAGCAACATGCTGTATGGATGGAATTAAGAAAGGGGTAGAGAGTGTTCACATACTAGACGGAAGAATGCCTCATTCTCTCCTATTAGAAATCTTTACCAATGATGGTATTGGTACGATGATGACAAAGTAAGAAGGTAAAATATATGAATACTATTATAGAAAAAGGGAATGAAGCTTTTGTTTCAACCTATGCACAATTTCCTATTGTTTTAAAAAGTGGGCAAGGATCGTACGTAACAGATAGTAACGATAAAACCTACCTTGATATGGTAGCCGGTATTGCTGTTAACTCACTTGGCTATAAAGATGAAGAATTTAGTAATGCACTAAAAAAAGTGATAGATAATGGATTACTCCATTGCTCTAACCTTTATTACAATGAATATGCTGTGGAAGCTGCTTCACTTTTGTGTGAAATAAGTACCATGGAAAAAGTCTTTTTCTGTAATAGTGGAACAGAGGCAAATGAAGCTGCTTTGAAACTTTCTCGTAAATATGGCAAGAGCTTTAGTGAAGCTAAAGATCAAATTATTACCATGGAGAGTTCTTTTCATGGACGAACCTATGGGTCGATGAGTGCAACAGGGCAAGTAAAGTACCAAAAAAGTTTTACTCCTCTTGTTCCCCACATCGTACACACGCCACTTAATAACTATGAAGCATTAGAGAAAAAGGTTGGAACCAATACCTGTGCAATTTTCGTTGAAGTGATTCAAGGGGAAGGGGGAGTGAAGTGTGCAGATCCTTTGTTTCTAAAGAAAGTTCGAAATCTTTGTGATGAAAAAGAGATGTTATTAGTTTTTGATGAAGTTCAGTGTGGTATGGGAAGAACTGGAAAAGCTTTTGCATGGCAACACACCGATGTAGTTCCAGATGTAATGACGCTAGCTAAAGCATTAGGAAATGGTGTTCCTATCGGGGCGATGGTCGTTAAAGGAAAAGCTACCCACGTATTCACACCTGGCGATCATGCTGCTACCTTTGGAGGAAATCTATTAAGTACTGCAGCTGCTGGAGTAGTCCTTAAAAGAATCAAAAATGGGGCTCTATTAGAACATGTTTGCCAGGTCGGATCCTACTTTAAAGAACAGTTACTTATTCTTAAAGAAGAATACAAAGAGATTGTAGAAGTTCGTGGTATGGGATTAATGTTAGGAATGGAATTCTCCACAGAAGTAAAGCCCCTCATAGATGAGTGCATGAAAAATGGGATGCTTATTGTTGGAGCTGGCACTCATGTTCTTCGGTTTGTCCCTCCTCTCACAATTACTAAAAGAGAGATTGATGAAGCGATTCGTATAGTGAAAAGAGGTTTCGATACGATTCTTCTTTGATTGTCAGAAATGAAAAAATCTAGTATCATTCCATGAAAGAGGTGTCTATCGTGGTATTGAAAAAGATACGTATTATTATATATTTTCTATTATTCCCTGTTGTGTTGCTTCTTGCTACCCCATTAGAAGATGGCATTATCTTAAATAATACCAATACGCTAATGAGTTCTTTTATTCCTATTCGTTATGGCGAAGAGGATTTTGTTCGTAGAATAAATGAGCGAACAAATGGGAAGAGAGAACCTATTGGATTACTCCTTAGTGGTGGTTCTGCCAGGGCGTTTGCCCACATCGGTGTGATAAAATATCTTGAGGAACTCAACATAGTTCCAGATTATATTATCAGTAATTCAATGGGATCCATTGTTGGCATCCTCTATGCAGCTGGACTAAATAGTGATCAAATGTATGAAATAAGTACGAATCTTGATGTTTCTGGCCTTTTTGACCTAACCCTCCCTGTTTCAGGGGGACTCCTTGATAATTCTAAATTCGTCTCATTTCTCTCTTCCTATATTAGTGAGGATAAAGAACTTCAAGACCTTGATATCCCCATCATGGTTATCACTGAAG
>CAYZUR010000393.1:0-2297 GCA_964481535.1 uncultured Spirochaetaceae bacterium
TTTGCTTGTCATTGACGAAGCTCACCTTGTTACATCATGGGGTAGAGATTTTAGAGTTGATTATTGGTTTTTAGGAGACTATATAGAAAAAATTCGCCGAGGAAGTTACTATTATAAAAAAGAAAAAGTAAATTTTCCGATACTTTGTTTAACAGCCACTGCTGTTTTCAATGGACGAGATGATGTTATTGGGGATCTTCAAAACAGCTAGATTACATAAGAAAATAATGCAAAAAGCAATATGTTAATAAAGACAAAAACTTATGTGACCATTGGAATTAAGACCTATGTTATCTTCATATCAAGATTCCTCTCTTTAATTGCTTTATAAATATATAAGATATTAGAAGAAACTTATAAAACTATTTTATTTCCTGTAAATAAAGAACTTCACTAGACCATAATAAAAATTTATACCTAAAAGTTTTCTTTCTGTTGCTTTTCAAATCACTTAACTAAAAATTGCTATATTTGTCATAATCTGTGCTAGAGTATATCTAAAACGTTTTATATAAAACTAATAGATTTTATACTTTGGAGGCCTTTGATGAAAGCAATTCTCGCTCCTATTTATTTCAAACGTGACAAAACTGACAAGTTTGATAGGCAGTTAGCTCATATTTCACATGAATTAAGTGAATTTGTAGAAATCATCGCTCCCGTAGGATTAGGCGATCATATATCTGAGATGGCAGATGCTGTTGTGTTTCCAGAGATATTAGGCGAAGCGTATGAATGCAGTGAAGCTTTTGCTTCTTTGAATATTCCTATTTTAATCTTGACCAGTGAGTTTATGACAATCTCTATGTGGGATTGGGAAATTATCAATTTTTTAAAAAATAAAGGTACCAAAGTTCTCGCACCATATAATAAAGAGCAAAGCCAAGTAATCTGTAAAAGCCTGGCATTGAAGCGACAAATGGCTGATTCAACATTTTTAATTTTTCAAGATAACCCAGGTGAAGGTTTTCAACCTGACATCTTTAAGTGTTTTTACTGGTGGGGCAGCGAGTGTACTCAACGTATAAAGGAAAAATTTGGCCTCACAATAGAGCGTAAGAGCATTAAAGAATTGGGAGAAGTTGAGAAATCAATCCCTCTTGAAGAAGCTAAAACTGAAGTAGCAACTTGGCATTTTCCTATGAATGAATCGTTATCAGAAGAAACCAAAACAAATGCTGCTAAGTATTATCTTGCTGTAAAAAAATCTCTTATTGACCGAAAAGATATTGTAGGCATTGGTTCAAATTGCCTCAATGAATCAAGGTTCTCTTCATCCACCCCATGTATTGCTTGGAATCTACTCTATGAGAGAGAGCAAATGATGTGGGCTTGTGAAGGAGATACCCTTTCATTAATGACTAAGTATCTTTTACACAAAATACTAGGAACACCTGTAATGATGACAAATATCTATCCAGTTCTTATGGGGATGGCAGCATTGAAACATGAGGGAATTCCATCCTTTCCAGAACTTCTCGATGAACCAGAAAACCACATTCTTTTAGCGCACTGTGGATATTTTGGATTACTTCCTCAGAGCTTTGCCACTTCTTGGGAAGCTACAGCACCCGTGTTAAAAATTGTTGACAACAAAGCTCATATGCTTAATGCACGCTACGCTGCAGGTCCTATCACGATGGTTAAGATTGATACATCGATGGAGAATATTATGGTCATTGAGGGACAATTAAAAGGGTATGTACAATATCCAGGATCTGACTGCCAAAATGGTGCAATTGTAAAAGTACCTGATGGTCATTCTCTTATGAAGAACATTTATTCATACCACCAAATACTTCTACCAGGTCATCAAATGGCTAGAATTGAATTTATTGCAGAAGTGTTTGGATTAACTGTAGAAAAGTTGTAGTCTTGAAAAGCTAGTAGAAATAACCAGATAATAGTATGCAATTCTACTAGCTTTTTAATTGCCTAATATAAAACCATCAGGTAACACTAAACAAGGATAGTTGATCAAACCTATTTAGTTTCTTTGGTATTTCTTTAAATATTTGCACACACATTTTATGCTTCGCAGAGTTAAACATATTATTCAGATGCCGTAATAGAAGTGTTTATGTGATTTTTGTACTAAAAAATTATCCCACACCTCTACTAAAAACTAAATGAAGAATAGAATAGCCACAACAAAATATCTTTCTATTGAGAAATCTCTTCTAAAGATAAATAACTAATTGTCGCAGGTAGTTCATGTTTAGTATTCATGTTGTAGTCATCTGTTACAAGATCGAAACAGGAAATGACCAACATGTTATTCCAAATACAAGGTTCTC
>CAYZUR010000394.1:0-2295 GCA_964481535.1 uncultured Spirochaetaceae bacterium
AAAATATTGTAATTAATATATATGGAATCAATAATCCAACGGATGAATATATTGCCGAGGCATAAGAAGAAAGTAGCAACTTCTTAATGAATGTGGATTTTTTATAAATAAAGCTCATAAGAAAGACAGGTGTGAATCGAAGAGATAACAAAAAGAACATTCCTGCTAAAGTAATCGATCCTTTTTTTAAGGGTACAAAAGAAATTAATTGAATACAAAAAACAATTGCAAAGGAATAAAAATATGCAATAAATGCTAGAGCCAAAGGCTCAGAAGTAGCATTATGGTCGTAAAATTTTTTTGGCTTATGTAAATATTTTAAGCCAGAGGTAATGACGTACCCAATTTCCATGAAATCTTTGTATATACTCACTATATATCCTTTAAAATAATCCCACTTTAAGATGTTTCCTAATTCGATTTTATAAAAACTATATCTTAATAAAGATAAGTATGCACCCATCCCACAACCTTGCTAGAATAATCAAGGCTTCGCATAATATATCAGAAATAATGTCCATGTGGCAGATATTCATCGAGGAATTTTTCTGTTTGATTCATCAGTGTATCATCGTTGTAATCAAAGTTAAAACCAAAGAATAATTCTCCATCTGGAGAATCGATATCGAAAGGTAATTTCAGGATTTCATATCCAATAGGCTGCCCTTTCATATCCTTTGCTAAAGGAACTTTTCTGACAACGGAGTCTATAGAATATTCCGTTAAGCCATATGAACTTGCAGGAGGAGAGAATACGGTGTTCACTTTAGGTAATATGTACTCCAGAAGAATATTATCAATATCCTTCTTATCCCTTCCTCTTGCAGGCCGATACATGATTGTAACAACCATAGGATTTATAATCTTTCCAAGTACAGATATGGATTTTTTGTATTCTTCTAATTTTCTTTGAATCATTTGCTTATATTGTTTCGCAATTTCTTTTTTAGTGCTACCGTCTTTTGGAATTCCTGGAAGAGATAGTCGAAGGGGTGCTTTTAATAGCATATTAGACCAATCCCTATATATGTTTTTAAAATATTTTTGATATTGATCATCTTTGGGGTAGATAGTGGTTATTAAATGTCTTGATATAGCCAGAGCCTCACTCAGATATTTTTGTTGATCCTCCTGTGCCATCATGACCATATTCTCATATGCTTCTTTTGAAAACAGTTCAATATATTTTTGCCTATTTGTTTCCAATTCCTTTAATCTTAACCAATCTTGATTTTTCCAATTTTTTCCATCTCTATAGTCGTTCCAAGCATTTTTATTTCTATATTCGTTAAGTAGATGTAGATCGCTAATAAACCCAGAAAAAGGATGAATCTTGATATGAATGCTTGGAGAATCCCCAACGAAAAAGTAGCGTGCATAAAGATATTTTATTTTGCTATCATCTTCAAAAGGAAGAAATTCTGCATCATTTGCATTCTCTAGATATTCTTTCTTATGCATTAGATCAACAATATTTTTAACCCATTCTGCAATGCTTGGAGTATCCCTGTCTGTTGAGTATGTTATGATTTGGACAGCTAAATCCATTTTTAATTTCTTCTTTCGATGAGCTCTCATAGATTCAATAACTTGTTTTTGGATTTCCGATTTATTTTTCGTTTTATCACGTTTTCGAGGAGGAGTCCCTATCTGAAGAGAGATGTACTTCTTTTTGCGCTTAATAATATTTAGATATTTAACATCCATAGTATTTCTCTCCTACTGTGATAGCTCTAGAAATATTTCAAATAAGAATGGCTATGCACCCATCCAGTCACCTTGCTTTAGATTTAAGGGTTAGTATTAATATACAATATTGGAGCATACTACCATAAAAATAAAGAGAGCTAGTATAATTCCAATAATCCAGAGAACTGTTCTGGCAGCTGTTTGTCCTGCACTCGGGGTGTTTGTTGTGCGTGTTTCAATTGTTGTTTTTCCTGTTTCTTGATCTGTTTTTCTAATTGTCTCCTCTTTCTTGTTTGATTTGAACGCTAGAACTAAGATGAACACAACTGCGAAGAATATTATAAACCACATATCACCTCCAAGTTTTTTGACACTAATAGTATAAATACTTTATTATCTGAGCGTTAATTATAGTTCCTGCAAATGAATTTTGCAAATTTATTTTTCAAGGTACGGCTCTATTTATTTTTCAAGGTACGGCTCTATTTTTCAAGGTACGGCTCTATCTTAATATGGATGAGTATGCACCCATCCAACAACCTTATCTAGTATGGTCAAATTATCATTATCCATAGCAACTGTCTCTGTGGAGTATTTTGAGTTTTC
>CAYZUR010000395.1:0-2293 GCA_964481535.1 uncultured Spirochaetaceae bacterium
AGGCAACAGAGAGATAATCTTGTTTTGTATTGTATGAATAAATTCCATTGTCGCTAGATGAATTTATGATAATTTCCATAACACCTATTGCCCGGCTCTTTTCATTTGTCCCAATTATTCCAACAGTGAATTCTCTCCCTGCAAGGTATGCTTCAACGAGAACTGGCTGATGAAATTCTTCTAAAAGAAGACGTGAGTGAGATGTGAGTTCTTCTTTGGTATGAACAATAGAATTAGCTGAAATTCCCATCCCTGTTCCACCACCAATTGGTTTAATAAACAGGGGAAAGGGAAGAGAGATGGTATCAACATCTTTGATATTTTGAATGATGGCATAATCAGCAGTAGGAACTCCATTGTCCCGTACGATAGATTTTGCGATTCCTTTATGAAGGGTGATAGCGAGTGTGAAAGAGTCTGAAAATACATAGGGAATTTCATACGCATCAAGAAGAGCTGGGATTTGTGCCTCTCGGCACAATCCATGCAATCCTTCTGCAATATTAAATACAAGGTCGCATCGTTTTCCACTACTAAGGTTGGTAACAAGACCTCTTATATTGCCAATACGAATTGTTTGATGGCCTAATAGTGAAATTACATTATCGATTGCATCGATAGTAATAAGTGAATCAAATTCTGCTACGTTTTCTTCACTGTAGCCTAATTTGAGGTAATCATCTTTTAAATCATATGTTAATCCAATGAGCATTACTTATTCTTCCTTCCCTATTGGGTATGAGTAGATGTTGCCTTCATAGTTTTTAAGATAGAGATTATCTTTATCTCGACCTATTTCATAGTCAGGAAGGATAGGCACTTTCCCTCCCCCTTTGGGGGTGTCTATTACATACTGTGGAATTGCATATCCACTTGTATACCCTCGTAATCCTCGTATTAATTCTTTTCCCTTATCGACTGTTGTTCTAAAGTGGGCAGAGCCAATAATAGGGTCACACTGATAGAGGTAATATGGTTTTACTCTTACCTTGAGCAGTTTATGAAATAGAGAACTAAGTACCTCTACCTTATCATTAACCCCTTTGAGTAATACTGTTTGACTACCAAGGACTACTCCTGCATCACTCAGGCGATTACAGGCTAAGGAAGAGTCAGGAGTGATTTCGTTTGGGTGCGTTACATGAATACTCATGTAGATAGGTTTGTAGCGTTTAAGGATCTTAATGAGTTTTGGAGTAATCCTCATTGGCATTACCATAGGAACCTTTGTCCCAATACGTACCATCTCAATGTGGTCAATAGAGGTGATTTCTTTTAATAGCCATTCAATTTTTTCATCACTTAAGGTAAGAGGGTCTCCACCAGAGATAATAACATCACGAATAGCTGGGGTATTTCTTATATATTCAATAGCTTCTTTCCAATGGGGCTCTAATACTTCGCTATGACCTCCCACCATTCTACTTCTCGTACAATACCTGCAGTATGTTGAGCAAAAACTTGTTGTGAGAAATAAAACTCTGTCTGGGTAGCGATGTACAATACAGGGTACTGGAGATGAGTTTTGCTCATGTAATGGGTCTTCACTCTCTACTTCATCAATAAGGGATTCCTTTATTGATGGAATAATAGTTTTTCTTAACGAGCTCATCTGATCATTTAGGTCGAGTAGACTTAGGTAGTAGGGGGTAATTGCAAAAGGAAAGGAGTGGGTGGTTTCTTGTAAGGCTTGTTGTTCTTCTTGAGTAAGATTAATAAAACGGGAGATTTCAAAGAGGGTGGTGATTCGATGGGCTAATTGCCAATGCCAATTATTCCATTCCTCTTTTTTCGTGCCAGGAAAAAAGGTTTTCCTGAACATTTCGGTACGACTTTTTTGAGTAGAGAGGCTCACATTCATGTCGCTTGATTTTATTGGTGTTAAAGGAATAGATTCCTTCTCATAGGCAAGACTCAGGGGAGGTTCTTCATCCTGATTAAATGCCTGCATAGTATGGATATGTTCCATTGGAACTCTCCTTGAACTAGATTGATTCAACCATATACATGTGTTTTGATCATCTAGCATCCTCTACTACTATTTATTGTATCAAAAAGGTGATAAATATACTCTATATTTACCCGTTATTTGTGAAGATTTATAGGATATTTTTGATCGATTGTGCAACAAAAAATTAGTGACTTTTCATAATCTACTTTTATGGTGTTGTTGAATGAAATGAACCCTAATTTATCAATATGTGTGTGCAAAAAGATGTTCGTTTTATCCTCAGGCATACAAAAAAGACCTCACAAGGAGGTCTTTTGGATAGAAGTGAATATACTTCTTAGG
>CAYZUR010000396.1:0-2293 GCA_964481535.1 uncultured Spirochaetaceae bacterium
CTGATATCGGTCTTATCGGACTCGCTGTGATGGGACAAAACCTTGTCCTTAATATGAATGATCATGGTTACGGTGTTGCAGTCTATAACAGGACTGTCTCTAAAGTAGATGCGTTCATGAATGATGCTGCTAAGGGAAGAGATACAATTTATCCGACAAAAAGTATAAGTGAATTTGTTGGAACACTTAAAAGACCAAGAAAAGTGATGCTCATGGTAAAAGCCGGTGAAGTAGTTGATGCTTTCATTGAACAAGTTCTTCCCTATTTAGAGAAAGGAGACCTCATCATTGATGGCGGAAACTCTCATTTCCCAGACACAACAAGACGAACAAAAGAATTAAAAGAAAAAGGAATCATCTACATTGGTACTGGTGTTAGTGGTGGAGAAGAGGGTGCACGTTTTGGACCTTCTATCATGCCCGGTGGCAATAAAGATGGATGGCCTTTAGTAAAGAATATCTTCCAAGATATCAGTGCAAAAGTTGATAATGGAACTCCTTGCTGTGACTGGGTAGGAACAGAAGGGGCAGGTCATTATGTAAAGATGGTTCATAATGGTATTGAATATGGTGATATGCAGATGATCTGTGAAGCATATGACTTTCTCTACAGTGGTCTTTCATTAAGTTATGATGAACTTGCTGAAATATTTACTCAATGGAATACCACAGAACTCGATAGTTACCTTATTGAAATTACAAGAGATATCATGAAGAAAAAAGATAGTGATGGCTCCCCTCTTGTTGAAAACATCTTAGACAGAGCTGGACAAAAAGGAACTGGGAAATGGGTAGGAATTAACTCCCTTGACCTTGGAGTGCCTGTAACGCTCATTGTAGAAGCTGTCTATGCACGAAGCCTCTCTGCCTTAAAGAGTGAACGTGTTGAAGCAAGCAAGATTATTAGTGGCCCAATGAGAGCAATAGAGGGAGAGAGAGCTGATATCATAGAAGATGTGAGAAAAGCTCTTCTAGCTTCTAAAATTGTCTCCTATGCTCAAGGGTACATGTTGATGAGAGAAGCTGCTAAGGAATATGGTTGGGATCTTAACTATGGTGGAATTGCCCTCATGTGGAGAGGTGGTTGTATTATAAGAAGTGCATTCTTAGGAAAAATTAAAGAAGCTTTTGATATAAACCCAGCTCTTAATAACTTACTCGTCGATCCATACTTTAATGAAATGATGGGTGAATGTCAAACTTCTTGGAGACGAACTCTTAACAGAGCAATTACTGCTGGAATTCCAATGCCTGCGATCAGTAGTGCACTCTCTTTCTTTGATGGATACAGAAGTGAACGCCTCCCAGCAAACCTTTTACAGGCACAGCGGGATTACTTCGGCGCTCATACCTATGAAAGAGTAGACAAGAAAATGGGTGAATACTTCCACACGAACTGGACAGGAACAGGTGGAAATGTAAGTAGTTCAACATATGAAGTATAAGATAAGCATCTAATTAAGAGGGAAACACCTCATAGACATCAAATAATAAGGGCTGTTACAAAGTATAAAGATACTACGTAACAGCCTAATTTTTATAGAGAGTAATGTAGAGATATTCACAATCGATGGTAAAAATCACCATATAGGTAAGTATTTTATATAGCATTGAAGTCTACAAGGTACTTTTAGTGTAATTACTTACCATGTTCGTACAATATCTACAGCATCCTGATAGAAAAGAGCCCCAGATAAAAAAATAACATCCTCACTGTATGCTTCTATACTGTACTGATTAGGAAGAAAGAAGGAATTTGTTTGCGCCTTTATATAGACCTTGCTTAG
Organism: uncultured Spirochaetaceae bacterium; assembly: GCA_964481535.1. Lineage (GTDB taxonomy): Bacteria > Spirochaetota > Spirochaetia > Sphaerochaetales > Sphaerochaetaceae > SABI01. The sequence continues at coordinate 1,788 of CAYZUR010000396.1, forward strand.
TAGAGAGTATTATCTGTAAGAAACTGATGAAGACCTATGTGCCGTACTCCCTCAATCGAGTCTTGAAAGTGAGAATCCATGGTCACTACAAATTTTGGATATGAATCACGAATAGCTAGCAGCGGAGCAAATTCTCGGTTCAAAGTTTTTTCATATTCCATTTTATACGCAACTTGCACATACATTCTATTTTGAGTGTTCTCAGCAATAAAATCAATTTCTTGTGTACCCAGTTTTCCAATATAGACGGTATATCCCCGTCTCACTAATTCGTGGTAGACAATATTTTCCAGAATTCCTGAAATGTGTCGGTCTCGATAGCCAAAGACAGCATGCTGGATGCCAGGATCTGCTAGATAGTATTTTTCTTGGGTTTTAAGTAGCTCTTTTCCCTGTATATCATAGCGTTGGACTTTGCTGAGAATGAATGAGCTTACCAGTGCATTAAGATAGGTATATATCGTACTGATATCAACAGTGCGGTATTGGCTTTTGAAATAATCAGC
>CAYZUR010000397.1:0-2288 GCA_964481535.1 uncultured Spirochaetaceae bacterium
CCAGCTCTTCTATTAAATTCGAGTTCGGTCTTAATAACCTGGATACCAATGTTTGAATGATGGTAATCATCTGAGTTGGGATACTCATGAGCAAAAAATAGTCTATAATGGACCTATTTTTGATGTTGTAGAAGTAAATAGGTCTTCACATGATGGAAGAAAAGGTTCTTTTGTTGCCCTTGATGCCCCAGAGTGGGTCACCGTTATTCCTTGGTATAGAAATAGTGATGGTGTTGCTTACTTTAAGATGGTACGTCAATACCGACATGGAAGCGAGCAGGTCACTATTGAGTTTCCTGCAGGAACTGTAGATAAAGGCGAGGATGTAAAGGTAGCTGGAAAAAGAGAACTCATTGAAGAGACAGGGTGTGTTCCTTCCTCTGATATGATATTACTTGGATCTATCTCTCCAAATCCTGCATTTATGAATAATCGAGTGTGGTTTTATTTAGCACAAGAGTTAGAATGTGTGAAAGAGCAGCACCTAGATGATAATGAACAAGTAGATATTCTTGACATACCCGTGAAAGAAGTGCTTACACAGATGGGACACGGAGAGTATGATAATGGCATTATGATGATTGCACAAGGATTCTTTTTACGATATGCCCAAGAGCACGGAGGTCTTTTATGAACAAAAAAAGTATTATTTTTATTTCTCTCATTCTCTTATTCTCAATGTTTTTTTTCTCATGTACAACAGCAACTCTTATTGAAAAGAATAAAACAGTGAGCGTAACAGGAAATGCAATTCTCTCTATTGAACCAGACAGTGCTTCAATGAGAATTCGAGTATCAGAAATCGATAAAAGTACAAAAGAAGCGCAGTATTCAGTAAATGAAAAAACATCTTCAATCTTCTCTATTCTTGAGGAAGTTGGAGTTCTTAAAGAAGATATCAACACTACAGGATATGAATTTTCCCCTGAATACGAATATATAGAGAATAAAAGAGAATTAGTGGGACAAAGAGTGAGCCAATCAATCTATTTTGTCTTAAGAGAAATCAACACACAAGATACCAGATTGTCATCTATTCTTGATCGCCTTGCCGATGTAAGTAATATTTCATTAGGCTCTATTACTTTCTCTAAAGAAGATATGAGTGGGTTGTATGATGAAGTGAGAGTTCTTGCTATGCAAGATGCTATGCAAAAAGGGTTATTATATGCAGGAGTTGCAAAACTTAGCTTAGGAGATCCTTTAGTAATTAGTGATCATTCACATGAAGCAGTTCCAGTAAGTTCAAGAAATGAAATGATGGTAAAATCTTCTGCTATGATGGACAGTGCTCCTCAAGTTCCTGTCTCTGACATCACTATCCGCTCTTCAGTTCAAGTAACATTTGCCCTTAAATAAATAATTTTGTATTCATGGTACAAAGGTATAATCTATACCTTTGTACTACATATTATAGACCATAGTAACGTGAGGGATACCTGCTTCTACTGTAGTTTCCCCTGAAGGAACAAACCCAAGAGATTCATAGAAGAGAGAAGCATCTTGTTGAGAGTGAACATAGATAATTGCTCCTTTATCTTCTTCTTGTATTATTCTCATAGCATGAGAGACAAGAACCTTCCCATATCCCATTCCTCGATAGCTCTTTATTACAGCAATACGCTCTAATTTTATCCCTTCTTCTGTATTTCTCATCCTCAATGTGGCGATAGGAATATTTTCTATATAGAGTAAAAGGTGACTTGAGATGTTATCCTTCCCATCTTGTTCTATCGTGTAAGGAACTGATTGCTCTTCAATAAAGACTTCCTTTCTGATAGAAATGCACATATTGAGCACATCTTTGAACTGTTCTGTTTTATGTAGTGGGATATGAGTTAATTGCATTTTCTTTCCTATTTCATCGCTTGGATATAGTAGATCCTTGAACCAAAGTCCCCTATAACTCGAGTTTCTTTATCATATCCGGTTCCACCAAATTGTTGATTAAGAGAAATTCCTCTGTAGGCTAATACATCTCCTCCCACAATATAATATTCAAGTTCAGAATCAAGAGAGATATTATGTTGTACTATTTTCTCTACATTTCCACCACTTTTTATGTGAACTGGGGAAATTAAGTTAATGAGAGAGCCAAATGTCGAAATATCAATCTTCTGGTTTCTTGGAGTTACTCGGTAGGTGAGAGATGAATCAGCTATAGGAATTCTTAGGAGCTCATTTTCTCCATTGGGTTCATTAAGAACTTGGAAGTATAATATGAGCATCTCTGTTCTGTCGTAGTTAGCAATAGCCCAGAGAGTTCTATTGGTATTTTCATATATAGA
>CAYZUR010000398.1:0-2286 GCA_964481535.1 uncultured Spirochaetaceae bacterium
AGCAATAGAAAAAGAGAAGAGTAAATACAATAGTTTCACTGAAAGAAAAGAGAAACTGACTAAACACTTAACTCTATTACGTACTCTCTAAAACAACTAATTTCTAATAAGTGGCACTTTAAGGGAAGATCTTTCTTTTAGAGTGCCTTCATTGTCAAGATCCAATGATAAATTGGTCTAGGTTAGGAAAGGATGTCTTAATACTCTGAATATGCAGTAGTGTAAATGTTTCAAGGTCAATCATGTATAATTCCTTTTTCTAGGTAAATGTTCGTTGATATGTTTTTCTACTATTGAGTCTAGATTTCGCCTTTTTGCGTAAGTGATAATAGTTTCACCATTTATTTTATACTGTGAAAACATAAGTGAAAGAATAGCAGAATATTCAGATGGATTGACAAATTCAGAGATTAAATCATTGCTAAAGATATCAACAATGAGCTTTTCTAACTTTATTTCATAGATCGATTGGTGCTTTGGACTTCGAGTGATAAAATTGGTAACTACAACTGTATCATGTTCAGCATATCGATCGTAGTCTTCAAATGTGGGATTATAAAGGACGCAGTTCCCTAAGTGTTTTTTTAGTGCATTAAAGATATTTTCAATATAATATTTTTCAACTTCAACAATAATGATGTTTTTTGATATTTGATGGTTTACCCATTCATTCAAGATCGAAGTCTCATAGATAATTGCATCAAGACTCGGATACGTATCATTAAGGATTGTCTTAATCTTATTTTTCCTATTACTCTCTCTACTGGGTTGGTACTTTGTTAAAACACCATTATAAAAGTGATTTGAATCAATTTTTGTAATTTCACCATTCCCAACTAGTTGATGAATAATCCATCTTACCGAAGAGTCTTTTACATATGTTGTTTGACTTTTGATGACATGAATTAATTCCTTTTTTGTAATATATTCTTTCTCCTTCAAAACATCAAAATTAAAATTTATAGGCACAATAATCACCTCTGTATCAATGTATACTCCTTCTATCAATAATTCGACAATGCAATTTGCCAATAAATACTAAAATTGGTATTATGCATAGAATATTTAATAAGTATATAAAGTAAATATATGATTTTTGAAAAGATATAACATCTATTTACAGCTATGTATTTTGCCAAAAAAAATATATTGGCAATTTGCATATCTTATTACACAAATATGAAATCTAAGAGATAAGAATATCTGGTAGTTGTATCCAAATCGAGACACATACTTATCACCTAAATGAATCAATTCTTTTAATCATTCCATTGCATACTAGGTAAGGTGAATAATCTATGGTACACAAGAGTTTTTTTCATATGTTGTTTCTCTTTTGAATGAGTGCTATACGTTGGATTACTTCTTCCATGAAGATGAATATGAGACTTCTTGATTGCTCATATGGAATGAGATCTTGTGAAATTGTCTCATCTGTTAAAAAGAATATCTTATCACATTGGTCTATAAGAGTTTTGTTGTAATATTGTGCGACGATGACAACTTTGGCCCTTTTGATGGTAGCTGATTCGTAGATATTTTTGAAATCTCTATACTTCCCTGTAACAGTGAGCATAATAAGTAGTGTCTTATTGTCAGTCATGGACGCAACACTTAAATCATCTACTACTGCAATAATTACTTTATTAGTTGCTGTACGTAAACGATATTCAATATATTGGGCACACAGAAGAGAGGGGCCATACCCAAAGAGAACTACTCTTTCATGACTTTCTATAAGAGTAATCATCTCATCAACTAATTGTTGGTCAAAATGGGTAATGAAATTCTGAATTCTCCCTAATTCAGTAGAAGGGGGGCTAATTTCTCTATCCTTATTATACAGAAAGTCCACATACTGTTTAAAATTTGAAAATCCAAGTTTCTTACTACATTTAGATATCTTAGAAACAGAACACCCACACAAAGCTGCAGCTTCTGTAATCCTCAAAGAAGTTTGAGTAGTAATTGCAGTTGTAAGTGTTTCATGTATCTTTTTCTCTAGCTCATTCAATGTTGTAAAATCTATACGTAGCATCTTTATTTTTCCTCATCTACTATTAATTGTAGCATATATTCGATAATTATATATAAAAATAAGGAAAGTTTTCCATAAATATAGATAAAATGTATAATTTAACAGAAATGTTTCCTATTTCCTTGACCTCCTGTCTCATAGCCTTTAAGATTATGAGAGATGAGAGAAACAATATGAATAACAAATCAGTTATTATTATTTTCTTATTTCTTATAGGAGGAATGAATGATAGATTCAACAACATTAAT
>CAYZUR010000399.1:0-2274 GCA_964481535.1 uncultured Spirochaetaceae bacterium
CAGTAATGAGTATCGTACTAATCTTTATAAATGGTTTTATAAGGGGATAGGTGACATATCGTATGGTCTGCCACCAAGAGGCTCCTTCTAATGTAGCACATTCATATAATTCGTGTGGAATAGAAGAAGTTCCCGTCATAAAAATCACCATATGATACCCAAACCATTGCCATGCAACGGCAACTATTACAGCCCCGAGGGCAGTATGTGGATTCGATAACCATGAAGTAACAAAAGCATCTAAGGAGAGAGCTTTAAGGGCGGAATTTAACAACCCAATATTTGGATGATAAATAAACCTCCAAAGAAGACTCACTGCAGTAGCTGACAATAAACAAGGGAAAAAGAAAATACTTCTAAATACCCCAGACATCTTCTTCAATCGGGTGAGCAAATTAGCAATAATAAACGCAAAAGGGATTTGAAGTACAAATGAACCAATTGCGAACATAAAGGTGTTTACTACAGCACGGGTGAAGTTAACATCTCTCTTAAAAAGTTGAATATAATTAGTGAATCCAACAAATTTGGGGTCACTAATGACATTCCATTCAGTAAAACTATAGTAAATGGTTTGCACAATAGGCAAGGGAATAATAAAAAGAAACAATATGAAGGCAGGTGCTATAAATAGTATTATAGTGACCGGGTTACGAAGCATTTTATCCATTATTATCCCCTTGTTGATATTTAGTATCTATTAACGTTCTGTGTCATTTACTCGTTGAAAATCTGAGAGAACTTTCAACGGATCTGCACCATCATAAAAGTTTGCTGTAGCATTATTGAGTTCAGCACCTAATGCATTACCCATTGGAACGTCCCATGGATACATAGCACCAGTTGAAACAGCTAAATAATCCATTATCTGGGCTTGAACTGGATTTGCTTCCTCTTTTGGAAGTGAAACTTTAGTAGTGACAATCAAGCCACTCTTTGCTAAAGCAGTCTGTCTTTCTTTAGAAAGCATGAATTTCAAGAAGTCCACTGCTATTTCAGGATTTTTAGAATTTGCTCCAATGCTCATTGATTGGTTCGGAATAATAATCCAATGATCAGCACTTCCCTTCCCATTTTTCATACCTGGAAGGTTAAAAACACCTAGGTCATCGCCTAATTCTTCATAAAAAGCAGAAAGAGACCATGAACCCATGAAGAACATTGCGGCTTCTCCATTAGTAAATCGTGCAAGACCTTCAACAGCTGGAATACCATTTACATTAGGTTCAAATGCTCCAAGAGATATCCACTTCTGCAGTTCTTCACCTGCTTCTACAAAAGGAGCATCAGTCCATTTGCCGATATTATTCATTACTGTATTTTCATACATTTCAAGTCCACCGAAACGTTCAGCGAGCATCATGTAAGGGATAGTTCCAATCCAAGGCTCTGAGTTTCCAAGTCCAATAGGAATATATCCAGCTTTTCGAATAGCAGGAATAAGAGCCAAGAATTCCTCATATGTAGCAGGAACTTTTACCCCAGCTTCACGGAAAATCGCTTTGTTATAGAAAATGACTTCAGCAGCGAGTTCCAAGGGAATACCATACACTTTTCCACCAAATGTAGTCGCTTCGAGTGGTCCATCTTGTAAAAAATCTCTAAAAGCAGGATCTCCTTCAAATACTGAATTAAGAGGATATAATCGACCCGCTTCAGCAAAAGGTTGCATTCGAGCAAGTGTCCACCCTTGAAGAAGATCAATTTCATCGCCACTAGCCATCTTTGTAGTTACCTGTGTTAAATATTCATCTCCAGTTGATGAGCTAATGTTGTCAAACACCACATCTGGATGAGCAGCTTCATACAATCGAATGTTTTCTTCATGCCACAGCATTGTGGGTGATTCAGCATCGTATGGATGCATGAATACAATCTTTTTTTGTCCTTCTGCTGTCTCCGCCTTACCAGCAGCAAAGAGAGTAGAAAGAGAGAGAACTAATGCCATGATAAGCATTATAAGAACAATCTTCTTTTTCATAATTGACTCCTTTAAACATAGTAAATGGATGAAATTCATCCAATCATTTTCATGGTATGGCACAAATTTACATATGTCAAGTAAAAATTGACGTAAATAATTTACTACTCAACGGACACCCACTATAAATATATTTTTATAAAAATTAATAATATATAGAGCCAATTTCAAAATAGATTTGGAGAGACTCTGAAACGAATAAATATACAGATTTACTGCTGTCTTTATTAAGCTTCAGAGAAACTCATCTAGGAGGGGGAGATTTACGAGTTTTTAAAATTAATTCTATTGTG
>CAYZUR010000400.1:0-2272 GCA_964481535.1 uncultured Spirochaetaceae bacterium
GTAAATTAAGGCCATGTTTTACCATGATTCTATTTTCATCTTTCATTGGCATCAAGTCTGCTATTGTGCCAAGTGCCACAAGGTCAAATATCTTTTCATATTCATCCCTAAGGTAGGGAATTTGACGAACGATGTGTGTAGAAAAGAGGCTAATAAGAACGTCTAATTCACTTACCCTTTGAGAATACCGGGCACTTTTACTTATTTGAGAGAGGGCAAAGAGGCTTTTTTGTCCAACCTGGGGGATTGTGTTATTAAAGACTTCTCGTAATTCCAAAAGGTGGATGTCAACTTTCGAGGTATATGCTGCTTCTAATATTCTCAATTCAATATCGACATCGAGTGCAAAGATAGGAAGATTGCAATTAAGAAAAGCTATCATACGAGAGGAGGCCACATCTAATATGCCTGGGACAACTTCTTCAACTTTTCGTTCAATTTCAATGAGATTTCTCATCTTCACGGCTTCTATGATATAGGTTTCTTTTCCTTTTTCAGTATTGCCCGGTTTTGAGTGAATCAATAGAATCTCTTGTCCAAATGCTTCACTCATTGAAAACCCAAGGGCCCATATCACTTTAGCAACGACACCACATCCAGCAAGGTGGGTAAAGGGATAATTACATTCTTCAATCTTTGGGTCAATTATTGCGATTGCATCGGGTACATAATCTCCTGCAAGGTGGTGATCTGTAATAAGGACGTCCATAGAATGAGAAGAGGCATATTCAACTTCATCAATATTAGAGATTCCACAGTCAACCGTGATAATTAATGTAACATCATCGCTATGAGCTTCATCAATTCCTTGCATGGTGAGCCCATATGGCTCATCTCCTAATGGAAGTCTCCAAGAGGCATCAATGCCCATAGAGATGAGCATTTCAACAAGTAAGGAGGTAGATGTTATTCCATCTACATCTCTGTCTCCAAAGACTCGAACCTTTTCTCCTTCCCTGAGTGCTTGTAATACTCTCATCACAAAGGATTCCATATCATCAAATAAAAACGGATTATGGAGAAAAGAGATGTCTGATTCTAGATAATATTTTAACTGCTCTTTCTCATTTACTCCGCGTCGGCTAAGGAGAGTTGCTTTTATGTAATCGATGCCAAACTGTTCATGTAAGTGTCTTAAAGATTCTAATCTGACACTCTCTTTTATCCATTGCTTCATCAAAACCTCTTATATTTAGAAACAAAGGTGATTCTCTTCACCTGTAGTCTTCCCTTTTATTAGATAAAAAGGAAGCTGCTCACTAATGTCTTTAATGAATATCCTAAAATACTATTCATATAGTCAACTAGAGCATATACTATTTTCTTCGTTGCTGTTTCACTTAATTCTACCCTAACAGCCACATCTATGGAAAGGGGGGAAGTGTAACGAACATATTTCATCATTCCCATAGAGAATCGTACTTTATACTCAGTGCCTGCTTCATAAAAACAAGAAGAACAACACAGAGTGTTACTATTTGGATGTACATAGACAATTTCTGATTCTTTGTATCTTTTCTCACACACTGAACACTCATATAAATCAGACATAAGGCCCATAATTTCAATTGATCTGTACATGAATTGGATAAGGACATTCATTGCAGGAATATCTGTATCATTCAATAATAGGATTGAATTAAGGAGTAGATCATACATCTGACCATAATCTCCCCCATGCATCTTTAATATAATTTCAACACACCCTTGAGAGATGTAATGGCGAGATAAATCATCTTTCACAAAGTTAATATCATATGAGAGGGCAATATCTTTTAAGGAGTATTCATCTTTGGAGCGAACATAATAGAGATATGCGTGTAGTGGCGTACAAGACTGTGAAGCTGAAGAGAGCTTTCCCTTTTGTCCACCGTAGATAATTGCATCAAACAACCCCAATTCTTTTGAGAGAAGTGTTACTCTTTTATGTAAAGAACCCCAATTCTTACTCGTGAGGACCATGCAATCACTTTCTATATTACGTTCCAAGAAACTCTCCACCTCAAGTTAACATTCTATTTTCCTACATCAAGATTACTTTGATGTTAGATAAAGGTCAACTCAACATAAGGAGATTAAGAGAGAAGACTCCTTTCAAGACTCGGGGCGTACAACAAGGGAAAAGAGCTCATACTCCTACATCAGAGTAATTCCCTTTTATAATTCAAAAAATTGAGCGTATTAGATAGTAACTAGGACAAAAACATTGAAAAAATCATCTCGATAAATAAAAAGTATTTGAGGTGTCACCAAAAGACCTCTTTTATGATAT
>CAYZUR010000401.1:0-2254 GCA_964481535.1 uncultured Spirochaetaceae bacterium
GTCCTTATTTGTAATATTATTATCTTTTTTATTATCGAGTTGCTCTTCTAGTACTTCATTACAAAAGGTAAGTATGCGAGAAATCTTTAAGATAATTGAGTATAAAGAAGAAAAAGTGCTTATCTATATTCATGGCTCTGGTGATACCCCATCTGTATGGGCAGAGGATAAAGTCAATAAATTTGGGGGAGTTGCATTAGATTGGTCTCTTGCATCGGCAAATAAATTACAGGCACCAAAGAATGGGTATGAAATTGGAAAAGATATAGGACTTCTTCTCAATCAAAAAAATGAGAATAGGGACCTATTGTTAATTGCCCATTCAGCTGGTGCTTGGGTTGTCCAAGGAATAGCTGATAGTATTGAAAATAAAGATCTTGTAGAAATTATCTTTCTTGATCCCTTCACTGCTTCTTCAATATTTACTCCTCTTAAAGGATCAAGGATGCTTGGAAAGAATGCCCGTGAAGTATCTACCTATTATACTTCATTAGATCCAATTCCTTTCACGAATGGAAAAGTTAATCGAGGGAATCGTATTAAGGTTGATGATAGTATTGTGATAGATGGAAAAAAGAGGGATGCTCATTGGGATGTTATTGATGTCTATTTCAATGAGTACTTTAAGGGTTATTGAAGAGTATATGTAAACGCTATTGATAATTGTATTAATTGTCAGTGGAGGATGTAGGCGAGTATTTTGGGTATGTATCTATTACTAAAAAAGTAAGTTCTTTACACTTCTTTCACAAGGATGAGTTTATTATCATTTTTGGCATAATAATTTTTTAGTTCTGCTTCTAAAGAGTATCCATTTCTTACATAAAAAGAGCGGGTGGGGAGATACAAGGAAGATGAGGATGTTTCTATATAGATCCTCTTAGCCCCCATTTTTCTCATCTCTTGTTCACTATAGGATAGAAGCTTTGATCCAATTCCTTTTCCTCTTTGATGTGTATCGACTGCAATCCAGTAGAGGTCATAGCTCGATTGAGTTCCTGGGATTGGTCCAAAACAAGTATAGCCAGTTAATTGTTCATCTTTTTCAAGGAATTGAAAGAAATAGCCACACTCTTTTCCTTTAATGAGTCTTTCTTCTATTAGAGAAACACCCATTTTTACTTCTTCATCATTGAAGAATCCTGATTCAGCTAATATGGTACGTACTGATGCTATATCACTCTCTTTTGGCTCTTCTCTATACATCTGTTTATCCTTTAATGATGAGTTCTATTAACTTATCATACTCTATCCCATGCTCTTTCGCCGCGGCCACAAACCCACTATCTTTATTTAAACAAGGGTTCACATTCACTTCAAGAATATAAGGTTTTTCTAATGAATCAGCACGGAAATCTACCCTCATGTATCCTTTGTTTCCAAACAAGATAAAAGCCTTACGAGTTAATTCTTTTACCTCATCTATGAGAGGCTGATCTTTTTGTGTAAAGGTGAACGATCGTGTTGTGTGATGGTAAGCAAATGAAGTTTCTTCCCACTTAGCATCATAGCCAACTATTGTTGGTTTGTGTGTAGGATAATTAATAAAAAGCATCTCAGCCGGTGGTAGTACTACAGGGGTCCCCTCTATCATAAGAATTGATACGTTGAATTCTCGTCCATTAATATACTCTTCCCCAAAGAGTGTTTTTGAATAAAGGATTTCTTGTAACGATTGTGTTGAGTAAAAGGTTTTCACTGATTCATCATTAATTCCCACAGAGGCTTCTTCACATATTGGTTTAATGATAAGTGGTAAACCTAGAAATTCTTTGAGGTTCACACCTTCACTGTTGTTTATCCACCTAGGGGTGGGTAAAGAGGCTTTTATCATCGCCTCTTTTGCCAATATTTTGTTAGAAGAGAGCTTCATTGGAATAGAAGGGCTACCCGTGAAGGGGATATTGAGAGATTCAAAAAGAGATGGGGCTAGGTGTAATAGAGAACTTCCCTCCAATGTTTCAACGAGATTAAAGATGAGGTCAGGAGAATACGAAGCAATAGATTCTTTCATCTTCTCATTTTGTAGGGAAAATGAGAGTTCATTGACTACATGCCCTTTTATACTAAGGGCATCTGTAATCAGCTTTACTTGTTCTATTGTATCTACTTCATCTAAAGAAGGTGTATTGCTACATGTGTCGTGTATTATTAGGATACGCATTCTAATTTTATCTTTTCCTGGCGAGATATTGCTGAATTAAGTATTTCAGTAATGAGGTCTTGATAAGAAATCCCTTTTTTATAACAAAGG
>CAYZUR010000402.1:0-2252 GCA_964481535.1 uncultured Spirochaetaceae bacterium
GAAGAGAGTGATTTTTCTTTGCCCTCAAATGTAATTTCTGCCCCGATGTCATAAAGGGTTTCAAATTTATTAACTTCTCCTGATACTCCAGCTAAACTAGCAAATGAATCATCACCCATATCAAAAAACTCATCGTAGTCTACCTCTTCACCTGTAAATGAAGCTGCGAGTTCAAACATAGCTTTTTGTAAGGAATAGCGAATTGAGGTAGAGATTACTCCATTTTTGATTGAAACAACTTGAATTACATCAATACATCCAGTGAATAACCCAACTACTAGTATAATTAGACATAGATACATTATTTTTCTCATATAATTCCCCCAGCAATAGCTTATTCTTAAGTCATTCATTTAACAAGAATTATTTACCATAAACATTAGAATTGCTTCTTTTAGATGCATTTTGATGTAAATTGATAAGAAAAGGGTATCAGGCAGTAGAACTGTCACGATTGTTTCAACTAAAATCTTTGCTATTATTATAACTTGCACAGGTGATGGTATTCACCACTTTTGGGATTAACTCATGATAGCTGAGAGCAGACTACATGCTGATGGGGGTCGTTGGAGTTTAGGTGAAAGGCTATAAAGACCTCTACGAATATTGATAATTTTCTCACATGTAGTCATATCATGACTACTTCTATAAAATACACTGCACTAGAAGCAATAGTTAACGCTAGATTTTTATGATAGAGCACTATGAAGCCATCTCGCTACAATGTGGTGTTCTAGTGAGGCAATTATTAACCCTTCAAATTGGACAAAAAGGTCATCAAGAATCTCATTCTCACTTTTAGGAGTTTCCTCACTGATAAATTCATTGCTTATTAGCCAACTGGTGAGTATTTCTAGGGTAGAGCCATGTAATCGTTTAATTTTTTTCTCTTCTATTGCTTGAAGTAATTCTTTGCCAGAAACTCCGTCACCAACTACTTGTTGTATTTGTTCCCAATATGTTGCATTTTGATTTAATGAAATATCTGGATCATATAAGTCCTGCATGTGAAGTTTTCTACTCCTGCCACGCCTGGCATCCTTCTGTGCTCTTTCTAATACCGTAAATCGCAAAAGTAGTAGAGAGTCTTGATTTTGAGTTGAGGCCATTATTTGTCCAATTGAGACTAATCCTTTTTTTAGAAAGCTATACAATGTGGGTCCATCATTACATAGATGCCAACTGTGGTGATTGCTAATTGGGTCCCATAAAGAAGCTCCAGGTACTCTCAGAGCTTTACCATATGCATAGTAGTCATCTAATGGTTCAACTACATGTATGCTTTTAAAGCTAAAGGGCTTAAGGGGAGTGGTATCTGCTTTGAAATGACGTTTTTCATCTTCTAGTTGTATTACTGTAATATCATCTCCTGCTATAGCTTTGAGTTTTTCTACTTCATCTCGCTGTGCTGTGAAATAACATACTTGGCGCTCTTTTGCAATTGTTCCAATAGCGAGAATGATATCGTGGGCTCTTTCATCATCACTATTAGCAAGGAGTTCATCAAGGAATATAGGAAGATGAACTCCACTGGTCTCTTCTTGGAGAGTAATGAAAGCCATGCGGATAGAGAAGAGTAGCTGAATTCTAGTTCCACTTGATAATTGATCAATTGTATAATTCGCTCTTTGACGAGTATCTGTTACAAAGAACCCTTCGTCATTTGCAGCTAACTGGTAGCGGTAGTTGGTAATATCCTCTAGCCATGTACTCGCAGATTTAAGTACGTGTGGCTGAAATTTTTGTTCACTCTCTTCTTTTATTGAATCTGCTACGTTGTTAATCATTCGTCCCATTACTTCGTTTTCACGAAACACATGTAATGCAGAGAGAGATTGTTCTTTTTCAAGCTCTGCTTCTGAGAGTTGGGAGCTTGTAATGAGACTCTCGTATGTCGTTTCTAAACCACCGAGTTCATTGTTTTTCTTTAGAATAGATTCAAGAGAAGATTCTATTATAAGAAGTTCTGCGTTTATTTCATCGAGAGAAATAGTGGTAGATAATTCAAAGGCTTTAGAGTGTTCTCTCGATGCCGCGGTGTAATCATCACTGTAAAATTTTACTTCGCGTTTTACCCCACTGTATTCATCACATAGGAGACTAAGCTCTTTTAGGGTAATCTCATCACCAACATTGAGGTGTGTATCTTGCCAAAACTTCTGTAGTGCATTCTCTGCTTCATTATATTTATTTGTCGCTTGGATGAGTTTTTCTACATCATCTTTAATGTTTATATAGAGTCTTTTAGCTTT
>CAYZUR010000403.1:0-2249 GCA_964481535.1 uncultured Spirochaetaceae bacterium
GATGACGATCTTTGTGTCGATGTTGATATAAAAAAGCTGAGTGAAGAGTGTGATATTATCTTTTTATCATTGCCACATGGATTAGCAAGTAAGATGGTTACTAAAAACATATTAGAGCATTGTATTATCGTAGATCTTGGAGCTGATTACAGGCTTAAAGATATCAACCTTTATACCTCATGGTATAAAACAGAACACTACAGTGAGGATCTATTACCAACAGCGGTGTATGGATTGAGTGAGTTGTATAGAAAAGAGATACAACACACACGCCTTGTTGCAAACCCAGGATGCTATACTACTTGTTCAATTCTCTCTCTTGCCCCACTTGTGAAAGACCATCTTATTGATGATTCATCAATCATTATTGATGCAAAATCTGGTGTGAGTGGAGCTGGAAGAAAAGAGCAATTAGGAACTCTTTATGGGGAAGTGAATGAATCTGTGAAAGCATATAATATTGCATCTCACAGACACACGCCTGAAATAGAACAAGAACTCTCATATCAATCATCAAAAGGTGCAATGGGAGATACCATTAAAATCTCTTTTACCCCCCACCTTATCCCTATGAATAGAGGAATTTTAACAACAAGTTATGCAACCCTTAAAGAAGGCGTTGAAAAAGAAGATATAGATGCATCCTATAAGAATATGTATAAGGATGAGAAATTTATTCGCCTTAAAAAGGGAAAAGAACTTCCTGAAACCAGATTTGTTAAAGGGTCAAACTATGTAGATATTAACTACATAATAGATGAAAGAGTGAATAGAATTGTGGTAGTTGGAGCCCTCGATAACTTAATGAAAGGTGCTGCGTCCCAAGCAGTACAGAATATGAACATACTGTTCGGGTATGAAGAGGATGAGGGACTGAAGATGATTCCTTTTTTCCCAGCATAAAGATAGGTGGTATAGATGAAAATTATTGAAATGGGTGTATTAGCCCCTAAAGGATATAAAAGCGGTTCTGTTGCCTCTGGTATTAAGAAAAGAAAACTTGATATGACACTCATCACAAGTGATACAAAAGCCGTCGTTGCAGGGGCATTTACTTCAAATATCGTAAAAGCTGCCCCCGTAGTATATGATGAAATTATTGTCAACAAAAACCATCCCATTCAGGCCATTCTCATTAACAGTGGGAACGCTAATGCGTGTACAGGAGCTCAAGGAGATAGCGATGTGCAGATGAGTGCCTCTCTTGTAGCGAAAGAGTTAGGATGTAAATGTGAAGAAGTTTTGATGTGCTCCACTGGGGTAATTGGAGTTCCCCTCCCCATGGAAAAGATTACCAAAGGGATTCACCTTTGTGCACAACACCTTGGAAATTCTCTTCATCATAGTAATGAATGTGCTAAAGCTATTTTAACAACCGATACATTTGTAAAAGAGATTGCTGTTGAAATCAATATCGGCTCTACTATTGTTCGTATTGGTGGAATTGCAAAAGGATCTGGAATGATTCACCCTAACATGGCAACGATGCTCTCTTTTATTACAACAGATGCCAATGTTGAAAAAGAATACCTACAGAATCTTCTTGGCAAAAGCATCTCTACCTCCTACAACATGATTAGTGTTGATGGAGATACCTCTACAAATGATACAGTTCTTGTCCTTGCTAATGGAGCAAGTGGAGCTCCTTTCATAAATGAAGAATCTGAATATAGAGAGGTGTTTGAATCAGCTTTCACCTATGTTCACACAGAACTTGCAAAACTCATTGTGAAAGATGGAGAAGGGGCAAGTAAATTTATTGAAGTAAAAGTACATGGAGCCTCTTCACATAAAGATGCCTCTCTTTTAGCGAAGTCAATAATAAGTAGTTCCCTAGTAAAAACAGCATTTTTTGGTTCTGATGCGAATTGGGGAAGAATCCTTTGCGCAATGGGCTACAGTGGTGCCCATTTTGATCAAAAGAGCGTGACCATGAGGTACAAAAGTGATGGTGGCGAAATTACTGTTATGGATAAAGGTGAACCAATAGCATTTGATGAAGTTCTTGCTAAAAAAATTCTTACTCACAACGTAATCTACTTAACAATAGAATTGGTTGATTCAAACGGGGAAGCAACTGCTTGGGGATGTGACCTCTCTTATGATTATGTAAAAATTAATGGAGATTATAGAAGCTAATGAATAATGCAATTGAAAAAGCCAATGTATTAATAGAAGCACTTCCCTATATAAGAAAATTCGCAGGTTCTACTGTTGTTGTAAAGTATGGTGGATCTGCGATGATAGAT
>CAYZUR010000404.1:0-2248 GCA_964481535.1 uncultured Spirochaetaceae bacterium
CCTTTGAATTTCGCTTATTTCCAAAAATAAGATAAAGGGGGACTCCAAAGATAGGAGCTACTAAAATGATAATCACCCAGCTCATTTTAAATGCAGGATACTCCTCGCGAGAGAGGACATAGAAGACTGAAACAAAGCCAAGAACATAAACAATAGAGAGGTAGAGAGTACTATTTTCCATAAAGTTCAGAATAATAAAGATGAGTAAAAGTAGTTGGCCCAGCATAAGGACAATAAATGTAAAGAATCTACCACTTAAAAATTTTAGTAGTTTTTTCATAGCTTTCCTTATGAGTGTTTCTCTTTTATATCGTCCTCATTCGCATCATATAACTCACTCTCTAATGAAGAAAAATCATCTGGGTCGATAAACACCTCATCATCTTCTTCATCCCGATAATCTAAATCATCAAGTTCAATATTTGGTTCTAAATCATCATCATCACTAAGAGAGGTATCTATTTCATCATCATCATCAAAAAGATCAAAATCATAAAGTGACGCTTCTAGATCTTCTTCATCAGCATCTTTTTCATCAATATCAACATTTTCTAAGTCTCTCACTTCCCCGAGTAACCGCTCTACTTCACTTTTTTCAATAGTAGATGTTTGATAAAAAGGATAGGTGAGAGCTTTTGCAAAATATGAGGCAGCTTTACTATACTTACCAAGGGCCATCTTCACTTCTCCAGCATGCACATATGCCTCTGGGAATGTGGGCTTTTTATCACTAAGGAATTCGTTATATAGAATATCGGCTTCTAGTAGAGCCCCAGTAAGGAATAACAAGTGACCCCTATTGTCTATCATTCCGCTCACTTCTTGAATTTGAGTTCTTGCCTCTTCAATCAGATTTTGGGCTTCATCAAGTCGTTCAGATTCGATGAGATATGTTCCAAGGTTAATAGCAAGATTTGCATCAATGTACCCGCTCTTTAGTACTTTGAAGAGTGTATCGATAGCCTCTTCTTCTTTTCCTAAAATCCAAAGGGCCATTGATCGGCTTACTTTCGTACTCTTTGAAATTTTATTATATGCTACATTATTCTTTTTACCTTTAGCAATAATCATATCATAGATTTCAAGGGCTGTTTCAACATCACCTCGTTGGACAAATAAATTCCCTAGCATGAGAACATAGGAGGGGGCAAGTCCTGCTTTCCACCCTTTGTTATAGAGATTCCATGCTCTTTGCTCATTTTTATCCCCTTTTTTATTGAGAAAAAAGGAACCTAACGCAACAAAGAGATATCCTCTTTTAAGAAACAGATATCCTATTAAAATAGAAAAAATAAAAATTATTTTAACAGATTGATCTACTGGAAGGATCATAGAGACAATTATGCCAGCGAGAACCACCAGCAAGGTGGGATTTTTCATGGATAAGCCCCTTACAACATTTATGATAATCTCATCATGACATATTTTTTATGACATTGCCATACTCTGAAGTTTTTTATATGATAACTCGTATGAAAAGAGATGAAAAACCTTTACCACATACCCCCCTTTTACTCCATGTTTGCTGTGGCCCATGTTCTACAAGTAGCATTGAGAGATTAGAAGAATTAGGATATAAAGTTCACATGTTTTACTCAAACAGTAATATCTATCCAAAAGGCGAGTGGGAAAAACGGTATGCTGAAGTAGAAAAAGTAGGAAATTACTTTCATCTTCCCATCATTAAAAAAGAGTATGACCATGACTCTTGGCTAGGTGAAGTGAAAGGGCACGAAGATGATAAAGAAGGGAGAGAGCGATGTTCTATCTGTTTTGAATATAATGTACACATTGCAGCAACAGAAGCAAAGAAAAGAGGGTTCTCCTATTTCACCACGACATTAAGTGTATCACCCCATAAAAGAAGTCTCACTATTTTTTCAATTGGAGAAAAAGAAGAGGGATTTGTTCCAATTGATTTCAAAAAGAAGGGAGGATTTCATCGAAGTATCGAACTCTCCGCTCTTCTTGATCTCTACAGACAAGATTACTGTGGGTGTGAATTCTCCATGCAAAGGGTATTACAAAAGGAGTAGGCTCACCGCCATAACAAACATTCCACCTATTACTCCATATATTGCCAAGTGGTGTTCTCCATATCGCTCTGCAGTTGGAAGAAGTTCATCAAATGAAATATAGACCATAATACCCGCAGTTGCTGCAAGTACGATTCCTACCATTAAATTGGTATTAGCAACACTAAACAATGCAAGACCTAAAAGAGCTCCAAGCATTTCAGATAATCCAG
>CAYZUR010000405.1:0-2242 GCA_964481535.1 uncultured Spirochaetaceae bacterium
CCACCTGATGTAGCTCAAGTAAAACTATGGTGGCAACCACAACTTGTTGAAATGGGAGCCTTATTGCCATTAGATGATTACATCGCTTCATGGGCAGGAAAAGATGATGTGTATGATAACGTATGGGAATTAACCCGCCACAGTGATGGAAAACAGTACTACATGCCTCTTCAAATGGTAATTCTTTATCTCTATTATCGAACAGATATGTTTGCAGAATTAGGATTATCTTTACCAACAAACAGAGAAGAGTTTTTAGATGTTGCTAAAAAACTTACTCGTGACACCGATGGTGATGGCTTTACTGATGTCTACGGTTTTGGTATTCGTGGTGCAAGGGGCGGACATGACTGGTGGGGAACATTTGTATTATCGAGTGGAGCCCAGTTCTTTGATAAAAATGGCAAATCTGGCTTAACTACCAAAGAAGCAATTGCTGCTAACCAATGGTTCATTGACCTTTATACAAAACACAAAGTCAGTCCACCAACCACTCCTAGTGATGGATTCAAAGAAATTATTGCAAACATGAGTTCTGGAAGAACAGCAATGACTATTCACCACAGAGGAAGTGCAAAAGATTTAGAAGCCGCTCTTGGTGATAAGATTTCAGCTACTCCAGTTCCTCGAGGAAAGAATGGATACTGGACAAGTTTCGGTGATGAAGAAAATGCAATATTTGCTGCTACCAAAGTACCAGATGCCGCATTTAAATGGGTTTCATTCTTAGCTGAAGCAGAAAATAATGCAATATGGCAAAAATCAAGTGGACAAGTTTCTATTAATAAGAGTAACGCAGCAGCTAATGCTGATAGATTCTTGAAAGCAACAACCGATTCAGCTGAATTTGCTGGAGTATTACCAGCTCATGCAGGAACTGCAGAGTTTGTTGAAGCACTCTGGCCTGCTCTTATGCAACAGGCATTTGCTGAACAGATTACAAGTGAAGAGATGATGAGAAAAATAGAAGAGCATTTTAGCAAGTAGGAATGATTTTCACATAGTAGGATAAGAGGTAACACTCTTATCCTACTTAATATTATGAAAAGGAACAAAGTACATGAGACCTAACACGTTACGTAAAAGACGAGATATATTGCCAGTTGGTATGGTTACCCCTGCTATGGTTATTACCCTCCTCGTCGTATTCCTTCCCATGTTCAGAACTATTACCTATAGTTTTATGTCTTATATTCTCTATAAACCTGCAGAAATTCAGTATCATGGGTTTGCTAACTATAAGATGCTCTTTAGTGACCCTTTGTTTTATACATCTTTAAAAAATACCATTATTTGGATTGTTGGTATCATTCTCTTTCAATTTCTTTTGGGTTTTGCTACAGCATTATTATTAAACAAAGACTTCTTCTTAAGAGGACTTGCACGGTCTCTTATTTTGGTCCCTTGGGTAACTCCAAGTGTTATTACTGCCCTTATGTGGAGATGGATGTATGATGGCAATTATGGATTAATAAACCAAATATTGGCCAAAACTGGGATGATTAAACAATTTATCCCATTCTTAGCTGATATGAATTTAGCCCTTCCTTCAATTATGTTTGCATTGGTGTGGCAAGGGTTCCCCTTTTTTGCAATTATGTTGCTAGCTGGTCTACAAGCTATCCCCGAACAGTTGTATGAAGCTGCTGAAATAGATGGGGCGAGCCACGTTCAACGATTTTGGTCTATTACAGTCCCTATGCTAAAACCCGTCATCCTTACTACTGTTCTTTTAAGAACGATATGGGTCGCTAATTCACTTGATGTCATCCTCATTATGACAGGAGGAGGCCCTGGATATTCTACCTACACTCTTCCTGTATATTCCTATGTGAAAGCCTATAAAGGGATGGATTTTGGGTATTCTTCAACTATTGCAGTTCTCCTGACAATTCTTCTTATGGTTATTGTCACTGGATATGTAAGAAATATACTGAAAGGGGATACATAGGATGAAAAAAAATAAGCATTCTTATGTGAAAATATTTACTACCTATATTCCTGTAATTCTCATAGTTCTTTTTGCAATAGGACCATATATATGGACATTTATTTCATCTATTACTATTGAGACAGAGTTATATAGATCTGATTTCAGGTTTTTCCCCGAACATCCTACTACAGAGAATTATCAGAGGTTATTTAGCAAGCTTAACTTTGCAAAGAACATGCTCGACAGTATGGCCATTGCCTTGTTCACGGCTCTTGTGGGACTTGTTATTACAGTTCCAGCTAGTTATAG
>CAYZUR010000406.1:0-2232 GCA_964481535.1 uncultured Spirochaetaceae bacterium
AAATCGACTCACCTCTGTCCCATCTTTAGAAATGAGAAACTTAGTAAAGTTCCACTTAATACTAGAACCTAACATCCCTTTAGACTGCTCTTTCAACCACTTATATACAGGTGGAGCATCTTTTCCATTTACATTAATTTTAGACATAATTGGGAACGTTACACCATAATTGATACTACAAAATTGTTGAATATCACTATCACTGCCAGGTTCCTGGTGGGCAAACTGATCACAAGGGAATCCTAATATTACAAGACCCTTATCGTTATACTGCTTATACAACTCTTCTAACCCCTCATACTGTGGAGTAAACCCACACTTACTTGCTGTATTTACAATAAGTACAGGCTTATCCTTTAATTGATCAAAACTATATTCACTACCATCTGCTGCTTTCACGTTAAAATCATAAAAACTCATATAATTCTCCTTTCGTATTTATATTGTACACAATACTATCGTTTACAATATTTGTCAAGATTAAAAAGTATGTACACATAAACATTGCCCAATTAAAAATTCTAACGTATTGTAGATAGCATTATGAAGAAACACATTAAAAAAACACTACTTATTCTTATTGTATTTTTAGGGATAATAACTCCCCTATCAGCGATCTCAATTGCGACCTATGCTACTTTAGAGAGTAGAAAAGGTGGTGGAGGAGTTGAATTAGGATATACATTCTATGAAAAAGAAGAATTTCAATTACAACACCATGCTGCATTAAATGTATATCTTGGCAATGACGTTAGCTTAAAAGGTCACTTTATTTCATTCTCTAACAAAATAGTCTTTGCTCATCCATATGGGTCTACCTATAAAACATATGGTTTTGCAAGGATTGAAGGAGGGTATTCGTATGATAATACCCATTTACTCTTTGACCCTCCCTTCATACTTGAAATTGGAGGTGGCGCTGGGTTTGAATTTCGTTTTGTAGAGAACAATGCATTCTTTAGTGAATTTGGTGGTGGAACAACATTCCGATTTCCAGAGAGTACTTCAGATAACCCAGATTTCACCGGAAGCTATGTCCTCATGAGTGTAGGAATGAGACATTATTTGTAGAAATTACAAATATATGTTAACTGAACTTATCAGAAATCCTATTCATCCATACATTGGGGAATAGGATTTTTCAACTTGCACCTATACAAAGGGACAATTTACTGCAACTAGAATGAAAATTTTCTTTGTAATAATCATAAAATATCCTGTCATCGATACTTTTTTATCTTTTCTCTATAAAATTTTAAAATAATCAATGCACACCCATAAAAATCATGGTATTGTCGATACGTACATGTAATTGACAACCTAGATTTTTACAATAAGTAAGGGGGATTGGATGCCACAGGAGAGAGAATTGTTAAGAAGCCGAATCGGTTTCATTTTTTTGTCTGCAGGATGTGCAATTGGATTGGGAAATGTATGGAGATTCCCATTTATAACAGGAAAATTTGGAGGAGCAGCATTTGTTCTTCTCTACATACTTTTTTTATTGATATTTGGTCTACCTATAATGGTAATGGAATTTTCAGTAGGAAGAGCTTCTAAACAAAATGTTGGATTAGCTTTCAAAACACTCGAGCCAAAAGGAACCTTCTGGCATCGTTATGGTCCAATTGCAATTGGTGGAAACTATGTACTAATGATGTTCTACACAACTGTTAGTGGGTGGATATTCGCATACTTTGCAGCAATGGCAAAAGGCGATTTAAGTTCTCTTAATCCAGAACAAGTAGGAGCCTATTTTGGAAATCTTCTTAACAGCCCACTTACCATGACCTTCTGGATGGTAATAGCTACTGTATTAGGCTTAGGAATCTGTGCCCTTGGATTACAACGGGGTGTTGAGAATATTACAAAGTATATGATGAGCGCTCTTTTAGCTGTCATGCTGATTTTAGTAATAAAATCTGCAACACTACCTGGAGCAAGTGAAGGATTAAAATTCTATTTACTTCCAAACTTCTCTCGTTTAGCAGAATCTGGGGTTTGGAACGCTATTTATGCAGCAATGGGACAAGCATTCTTTACCTTAAGTATTGGTATCGGTAGTATGGCAATATTTGGAAGTTATATAGGAAAAGAACGTCGGCTCACTGGTGAATCTATTAATGTAGTCGCACTTGATACATTCGTTGCTCTCATGAGTGGTCTTATTATCTTCCCAGCTTCCTTTGCTTTTAATGTAGCTCCCGATGCGGGCCCATCTTTAATCTTTAT
>CAYZUR010000407.1:0-2227 GCA_964481535.1 uncultured Spirochaetaceae bacterium
CAACACAGTTTCCATTTCCTCTTATTTAAAGGATGTAAAAAGGAGAAAGTGTTTGATGGATTACAGTACTTCTATTATCATATTTTACGAGAATTGATGGTGGCTCCAGATGTATTCCCCCTTACCCCTTTAGTTGATAATGCAAAAGGAATGGTAGATGCATTTATGAGTAAAGATGTAAAAAAAGCCCTTATGTATCACACCTTTTATATGGAACACCTCTCTTGTGACCATGAAATATTGAAAACAGCTCATCCTTCATATTTTCCTCATATGTGATATACTCTTTATCGTGTAACGGGGTAGATGTGTGGATATATTAACAAGTGAAATAATATTAGAGAGCATAAGCGATGGAGTATTTACCATCAGTAATGATTGGCGTATTACCTATTTTAATAGCGCAGCAGAGAGAATAACCGGCATAAAGCGTGACCAGGCAATAGGCTTATCATGCTGTGAAGTCTTTAAATCAAACATGTGTGAATCTCACTGCCCCTTAAAACATACCTTTGATACAGGAGAACCTGTAAAAGAACAGAGGGGCTATATCGTAAATTTATCAGGACAAAAAGTGAGCGTAAGTGTCTCCTCAGCTCTTTTATATAACGATGATAATGAAAGAATTGGCGGAGTAGAAACCTTTCGTGATATCTCAGCAATAGAACATCTTAGAAGCCTTGGAGCACTAAAGAGAACTGGGAGTATGGTCACAAAGAGTGAAGCAATGAAGAAAGTCCTCGATATTGTCCCCTCCATTGCCCATTCAAACACGACAGTCCTTATCACAGGGGAATCTGGAAGTGGCAAAGAAGTCTTAGCCCGATCTATTCATCATTTAAGTGAAGTAAAAAATGGTCCTTTTATTGCAGTAAACTGTGCAGCAATTCCAGACACTTTGTTAGAGAGTGAATTATTTGGATATGAAAAAGGAGCTTTTACTGGAGCATATCAAGATAAGATGGGGAGAATTGAACTTGCAGCAAAAGGAACCCTCTTTATTGATGAAATAGGGGAACTCACCCCATTGATGCAAGTGAAGTTGCTAAGAGTGTTACAAGAGCGAACCTTTGAGAGCTTAGGATCTGTCTCTTCAAAACATATGAGTGCACGAGTCATTTGTGCAACAAATGCTCATCTAGAAGCGTTAGTAAAAGAGGGCTCTTTCAGGCAAGATCTTTATTACCGAATAAATGTTATTAACCTAGAAATTCCCCCTTTAAGAGAAAGAAAAGAGGATATCATCTTTTTATCTCATCAATTCCTCGATCGTTTCACCGTGGTGAACAACAAACGAGTTGATAGATTTAGCAAAGATGTCTATCAACTCTTTTTCTCTTATAATTGGCCTGGAAATATTAGAGAACTTGAGAATGTGGTTGAGCGAGCAGTCGTCCTCTGTGGGACGAGTGAAGTATTAGTACACGATCTTCCCCTTAATATGAGAGAGACGATAGAGACTACACGAAAAGAGGAGACTCCCCTCAATACGCTAAAAGATGTTGCAGAAAAAGAGATGATAGAGTCTACTCTCCTAAAGAATGATTACAATGTCTCTGCAAGTGCTCGTGAGTTAGAGATGCACCGAGCTACCTTATATAGAAAGATTACAAAATATCATATTTCTATTGAATGATACATGTCGCAAATATGTAACACAATTAGTGCGACAGTGCGACAGTATTGTCGCAATAATGCAACACACTACCAACACAATCATTACTAAAACACCTTAAAACGACTTGGCATGCTTCATGCTTAATAGTTTGTATGAAGATAGCTCTTACACAATCACAGCAAAGAATTGCCCCATTATTTGATTCAGCTACCACTCTCGAGCTATATGAAACACAAGGCTATGGAAAAGAAATTCAATTCCTAGGAATCCATAGATGTGAAAGTGGAGCAAAAGAATCGATTGATACACTCATCAACTTGGATGTAAAAGTGGTGATATGCGGAGCAATAAGTAGCGAATATGAACAACTACTCTTGCTCCATCACATAGACCTTTACGCCTATATCTCAGGAGATGTAGAAGAGGTCTTAGGGGGGTGGCAGATGGGAAAACTACATGCCCACTATTTTTCAATGCCAGGATGTGAACATCCTCGCCATTGTAGTCATAGGGGAAATGTAAGGCGCTGTAGGAATAGAGCTAATAGGAGAAACATATGAATAATAATAGAGTAAGAGGACTTGGATTAGGTCGTGGATTAGGTAGAGG
>CAYZUR010000408.1:0-2217 GCA_964481535.1 uncultured Spirochaetaceae bacterium
TTAGCACTAAAATCGGCAATGTAGAGATTTCCTTTATCATCCATCTTCATCCCATCAGTACTTTTTAGTTGCAAAGGATTATGAGCCCATATTTCATCATTAATAACACGTTTACTATTATCAAACTCAAGTTTATGAATTGTCCCATCACCAAAATTTCCCACTAAAAGATTTCCTTCTAGGTCGAATTCAATCCCATCTAGTCCGTATTGACAATCAAGATTATGGGTCAATACCGTATAAATTATGTGTTCGTCTTCTAATGTATTTGTGACTTTAATATTCTCTCCATCTAAAGGAAACCGATAGACACAACTTGTTAATAACCCCGATGGGTGGTGCACTTTTGAGAGCATACTCTGAGTAACGTATGCAAACCCATCTCTAATTCGAATACCATTAGGATGTTCCATACCATCAGCGACGACTGTTGATTTTATAACTTTATCATCTTTTATGCGCAATCTTAGGATTCTTCCTTTAAAAGCTAATTCAGGTTTCCCAGGCCACCCTTGGTTATCACATACATAGAGATCTCCATCAGGGGCAAATTCTATTCCCATTGGAGAAGCAAGTTGAGTATCAGGATGAACTGGAACTTCAACCCATTTTCGAGCTTCACGTTTTGCATTAAATCTCACAAGACACCCAGGTTTACTCTGATCTGCAAAATTCGGACAGGCAAGTACTAAATCTCCATCCGGAGCAACAGACATTCCATCTGGGGTGTTTGCATAATCGCCTAACAATGCAAATAGTTTGGACTGAAACATAATTAATTCTCCTTAGATAAAAGTATAATATTATAAAAGTTTCGAAAACAGTGGTTCTAATAAATAGTATGCTTCATTAAACAATGGGCTTAATTCTTTATAACGGGCAACATTTTTGGCAATAGGTTCAACTCTATGAGTAAATTGAATAAAATTATCTGCTTCATCGAATGTTTCAAGAAGGCCGACACCTACTCCCCCTATTATTGCAGCTCCCATACTCGTAGATTCTTCAAGGTACGCAGGTACTACTATGGGTGTATCATACACGTCTGCGAGGATTTGTTGCCATTGTACGCCCTTCGCACCACCCCCTAAAACTCTAATTTCATTAATAGGAACCTGCTTTTTCATAACATCGAGAATTATCCCTAAGTTCATGGTAATTCCTTCAAGAACAGCTCGGAACATGTCAGATTTTTTCCGTTCCAAAGTTAATCCTAAAAAAGCTCCTTTTGCATCAGGATTCCAACGAGGACTTCGTTCTCCAAGCATATAAGGAAGGAAAAGAACTCCATTTGCGCCGACAGGAGATAGGGCTACTTGTTCATCAAGCAATTGATAGGGATTGATATTTTTTTCTTTTGCTAAGGCCGTTTCAAGCCCTCCTAACTCATTTTTTAGCCATGCGTAGGAAGAACCAGCTGTTTGCATTGTTCCGCATGGTTGATAATATCCTGGTACTGGATGAGCCCAAGTAAAATTCTGCATATCTGCATCATTTAATATTGTTTTACTCGTAGTACTAATCCAACTACTCGATCCAATATAATTGTAGGTAATTCCAGGTCGAACAGATCCTATTCCTACTGTGGCACAACCTCCATCTCCAGAACCAGCAACTACAAGAGTTCCCTTAAGAAGACCGGTTGCCTTAGCAGCCTCAGAAGTGACTTCTCCTACAATATCAGTTGAGGCTATTAAATCAGGGAATTTTGAATAATCAACTCTTGCCGCGTCTATAACTTCTTGTGACCATTCTAGTTTTTTTAAATCTAGAGCATTAGTTCCGCTAGCGTCATTATATTCTGTAACCATTCTTCCAGTAAGCTTATAATTGATAAAATCTTTTGCATTGAGCATTTTATGCGTCTTATGATAAATATTAGGCATATGTTCTTTTAGCCACATCAATTTCTCTATAGAATATGACGGACTCGCACGGTGCCCAGTAATTTCAAATACTCTTCTAGGATCTATCCTTTCTACCAAAGCTTGAGTCTCTTTTACTGCTCTTTGGTCACTGTAAATAAGATGATTGGTGAGAGGAATTCCTTTTTCATCTACAGCAAGACAGCCCATCATTTGACCACTAAAGGCAACAACGCCAATCTCTTTAGCACTATAGTGCTGGAGAATTGCGTTGGTAGAATTACATACAGCATCCCACCAGACAAGAGGATTTTGTTCTGCCCAAGTAAGATTCGAGTAATACGTTGGGTAG
>CAYZUR010000409.1:0-2217 GCA_964481535.1 uncultured Spirochaetaceae bacterium
AATGCAATTAAAGAGAGTATTAAAAAAGCAAAGGTTATTCCTGTAATCAAATTGGAACGTGTAGAAGATACGCTTCCCTTGATTGATGCACTTACCCTAGGAGGGCTTCCTGTAGCAGAAATTACCTTTAGGACAAAAGTTGCTGCCCAGTGCATAGCACTAGTAAAAAAGGAACGTCCAAATGTTTTTGTAGGAGCTGGAACCATTTTAACGATAGACCAAGCAAAACAAGCTATTGAAGCAGGTGCGTCTTTTATTGTTTCTCCAGGTTTTAATCCAGAATTGGTAGATTATTGTCAACAGCAAGGTATCCCAATTATTCCAGGTGTAAATTCGCCTTCACAGGTTGAGTTAGGCCTCAGGAAGGGGCTTACAACACTAAAATTCTTCCCTGCAGAAGCATCGGGTGGTATTGCTATGCTCAAGGCATTAAGCAGTGTATATGCAGTAGACTTTATGCCAACTGGTGGAATAAATCAGAAAAATATTCTCGCTTATCTCGCTCTACCAAATGTTATTGCTTGTGGAGGATCTTGGATGGTAAGTGCTGACTTGATTAATAGTGGCAATTTTGCCGAAATCACTGAAAAAACAAAGGAAGCTGTAAAACTTGTACAGTAAAGTTGTTGCTATGTGAAAGTTGGTAAGGCTGAGTGTATATTCCCTTTTAGTTGGGGTATCCTGTCAGCCTTACTTATTAATGTATTACATCTTTTATTTACTTCGATGATCCCACATATCTATATTTGCACCTAAGGCTTTCTTTAGTGCATCAGTTGCCTTTGATAGGTCTTCTATTAGGCTTAAGGAGAGATTGACGTCAAGCAATTTCTTTAGGTCTTTGCTTTGTTGAGCATTTCTTGTTCCAACAATAACTCCGCCAATACTCTTTTGTGCTTTTAGCCAACCAACAGCCAACTCTTCCATGGAATAGTCTGAGTTGTTAGTTATCTCCCAAATCGTATCTAATGCTTCTTGACCTTCTTTTTCAGCACCAGGTTCTCCATGTCTGCTTTGACTGTGTGTCTTGCTGTTAAACAGGGTAGTTCTCGCACGATTGGCCGGAAAATCTTCAAGGGACTTGTATTTCCCAGCAAGCAAGCCTTGCATGAGGGGGGAGTAGCACATTATGGGAATATTGTGTTCAATACATTTGGGAAGTACTTCAAATTCAACAGCTCTGTGTAAAAGATGGTACCCAATTTGGTTTGTACAAATGTCGGTTACGCCCAAGATTTCATCGAGGTTCTGTGGACCAAAGTTAGAGACTCCATAGTGTCGTATCTTTCCAGCAGCTTTGAGCTCTTTTAATGCTTCAACTCTCTCTTCTATTGAAACATCTTCTACAGGCCAATGTAATAGATACATATCCAGGTAGTCAGTTTTAAGGTTTCTTAAGCTCCGTTCACAAGCTTCAATAATTTCCTCTTTTTTCATATGATCGACCCAAACCTTTGAAGAAATTATGGTTTGTGTCCGTTTATTTCCCAGTGCTTTTGCAAGCAACTGCTCAGAGTACCCATTTCCGTACGCCTCTGCAGTGTCAAAAAAGTTTATCCCCACCTCAAATGCTGCTTGTAGGGCTTCAATCGAATCCTTTTCCTCTTGATCTCCAAAAGCACCTGCACTTCCCATACATCCAAAAACGATAGGGCTTGTCATTAAATCGGTATTCCCAAATTCTTTATACAAAATGCATTCCTCCTATAAAGTTTTTCTTAAGTAAATATTGTATGTTTAATACGGTTTCCATCTACTTACCCTTTACATAGTGTGTAAGTGGTAACTCTCTTCTAACACATAAGCTAATGAAGTAATACATTGGCAATTCTTCTGTTTTATATCTTGGCAAATTATATTGCAAGATATATCAAATAATATTTGCGATCTCAAGTAACTAGGGATTGTAGGTGCCACGTCGCTAAAGTATATCCCCTAATACATAAAATAAATAAACCAGTAGTATACCTGTTGATGATAATTTGGGTCTAATCTTAGCAAAAGTCAATAAAATAGTTTCATTCCTTGCAATTAAATTAACTCGAATAGGAATTATTTTTTTCCTCAAATGATTTTTCCTACTGAGATAAAAACTATGGGTCAATGGAATGAAATCAATTGAAAAGATCTCTAAAGGAGATAAGGAAGAGGAAGGAATCAGTTTGTTGACACTTTAAAAGACTTCCCCTTCACCAACACATATGGAAGCATTAACAT
>CAYZUR010000410.1:0-2210 GCA_964481535.1 uncultured Spirochaetaceae bacterium
GACTCGTATCGATATTGATGCAATTGCGAATGAGGTCGGTATTTCAAGAGAGGAGATAGAGAAGGTAGAACAGGTTTCTATAAAAAGTTTAGAGGATGATGAGAATTCTATAATTTACCATTATATTAATGAAAATCCTTTAAAAAATATCCCAATCTTTACTCCACAGTTCAAGCAAAGACTTCAAGTGCCTTTAAGGTATAATGATCTATTTTGTATTATATCAAAATATCATCGTCAAAAAGGAGCTGAAGCTCTTGGTCTGTTGAATAGGGATGGTAATAGAAGTTTGAAAATCTATGTTGAAGAATCAGATTTTGTCGATGCACTAGAAGAATTAGCAAATGAAGACTTCTATGGAGACGCTTCCCCTCTTATCCTTAATACTATTCTCTATATAATGAGTAAAAATGCAGGAAAATGGGTGAGTATTTTTGCAATTTCTCTTAAGATTGCTTTGAGTTTTGAGGTCTCATTAAAATCAAATCATTATACTGTAGACCAAGTTATTAAAGAGATACATGAATTCATTATTCACACGCTCACTTCAGTTGGACTTGTTGAAGTTAGGGTGAGTGATGAGGGAGAAAGACAAGTGAGAACTACTGATTTCTTTAGTTTTATCATCTCATTAGCAACATAGATAGTGCCTCTCTTCTCTTTTGATCCTTGACATCTTTTCTTTGTTTTGTTTAGTCTCTTCATCATGCGAGAGTATTTTACTGTTTCAGAATTATCTTCTCTTTTTCATATCCATGTTCAAACTCTTCATTATTATGATTCGATTGGGTTGTTAATACCATCAAAGCGTGATAGTGGAACGAATAGGCGTCTTTATACGTTTGACCAAGTGTATAAACTCACCACCATTAAATACCAGCAGAAGCTTGGAAAGAGTTTGAAACAGATAAAAGAGTATATGGATTCAACTTCTATATCTGATACATTGGATGATTTACACACACAATCTTCTATTGTTCATGATAAGATTCAAGAGCTTCTTACTGTTGAAAAAACGATTAATGAGAAGGTCTCTTTTATTACACAAAAATTTGAGGAGATGAGTCACCAAGTTAATAAAAATATTGAGATTGCTCAGTTTCCAAAGCGTCCTTACATAGGTGCTGATGGAGAGGAGTTTCAATTTGGGAATGACTATTTTTATGTCTATCCCACTGTGGTGTTTCATGAAGGTGATAGGAAAATCTTTGGTGTCTATGTTCCCAAGGGGTTTGAAAAAGAACATCCTTTAGCACAACTTGATTATATCCCTGCAGGGAAATACTATGTTTCATACCACCTTGGAACATACGAAACGATATTTGATACGTTCTCTCACATGAGAGAGATTGCCTCTTCTAATGGGGACTCATTGAGTGAGAGAACTGTGAGTTTTAATATCATCGATCAGTTTGTTGAACCCGATTGCACTAAATATCTTACACAAGTCCAAATTCGTATTCTTTAGTCCTTTTCTATCCAAGGAAGAGAAAAAATCTATGAAAACGTACTATAACACTTGCACCTCTAGTAACTAGATGCTTTAGAGTATTGATTAAGATAGAAATGTTATGGGAAATATTTAGGTATGGTATCGCTATTTTTTTTGATTCTGAATGCATCATTTTCCATATGCTGCATAGGGTTTCCCTAAAGGAGTACTATGTCGAGTGTTTATTTAAAAAATGCAATAGTCGTTTCAATGAACAAGGCAGAAGAGGTTTTCTACAATGGTGGCATCTTTGTAAAAGATGACAAAATAGTTGCAGTTGGGAACGTAGATTCTTCCCTTATTGAAGGAAATAGTGAAATAATTGATTGTCGTGGGAAAATTGTCATGCCGGGATTAATCAATTCTCATGTCCATACTTCTCAACAGTTAGGAAGGGGGTTGGGAGATGATGTTAATTTACTCACCTGGCTCCATGAGAGAACGTTTCCTTATGAAAGTAGCTTAACTGCAGAAGATTCTTATATTTCAACTCTTCTTTGTTGTATTGAACAAATACGAAGCGGGGTGACAAGTTTTGCTGAACCTGGTGGGCAGTTTGTCTCATCAATGGCCAAAGGGGTAAGTGAAGCCGGCCTTCGAGCAAAACTTGCAAAATCGAGCATGGACTGTGGCCACGGGCTCCCTAAAGTGTGGCAGCGTACGACAGAACAAGAACTAGAGCAACAAATAGAGGATCTTGAAGCTTATCATGGAACTG
>CAYZUR010000411.1:0-2189 GCA_964481535.1 uncultured Spirochaetaceae bacterium
ATCTTAGAGAAAAAGTATCTCCTACACTTGAAGTTGTTTCAGTTAATTAATTATTTCACTAACTACTTTTTTATCTAAGAAACGGCAAAATTTATTTTTGCTGTTTTTTTGTGTTTCACGTGAAACACATTTACATTCCCTCAATTCAATTATTTACCTACACTAGCCCGTAGCTTTTTAATTTCTTCATCTACGACTGTTAAACTTTCTATATTTACTTATATAGTAAGTATTTGTCTGCTTTTGTTTCACGTGAAACATTCACAAAAAAGAGGCAGGACATGGCTAAAAATAGTTGAAGGTTATAGAATTGACGGTAAAGTAAAACAGCGGAGGATTAAGGATCATTGGTATATTGATCAATTGCAAGATACCTATGATGACCTGATTATTCACTTCAAAACCGTTGCAAAGCTGACGACCGAATACAAAAAGTCCCAATAGACTGTGAGATTAATACAATTAGATAGTGACGCTACAATACAAAAATTTGACTAGCTTTCCCCGGATATGGTACAGCGTAAGAATATTAGATATGTAGCATTCTCAGCTTTATACCATCAGTTGGAGATCGATTACTTTTTGAATAATCGTAGGAGATACAAGAAATTTGAGGCGAATCGTAATTCCATCTTCAAGATGCTTGTTTTTTCACGAACACTGTTTCATGACACAAAAAATGGATCCTGGGAAAAACGGGTTCAGTTTTTTGAGGATACCGACTATGCACTTGAGAATGTGTACCGAGCGTTAGACTACTTTTTCAATGGCGTCCGGCCTTGTTGGAGCATCTGCACACCAAAATAAAATCTCAGTACTGGATGGCCACCCTGCTACTTTACTACGATTTAACAAATTACTATTTCGAGATCGATGAGGCGGATGAATTGTAGTCCAAGGGAGTTTCTAAGGAACATCGGGGAAATACGGATGACTGCACTACATTACCGAAGATGCTTGACGATGCGAGGGTGGTTTTTGGCATGCATCACCTGACTGTAGGTGCTGACAAGGGGATGATGAACGAGAATAAGATTGCCAAAATTTGTCTCCAGCATAATGGGTCTGTGATGAGCTCTTCAGTGAGAAACGCCAACGAAACTTTGTAAATATATACTCGAAGTAGTAGGTTACACTGAGGTCCGTGATTGTGGGTGTAATCTTGTGAGCAAGCATAAGAGTCGCTCTGCTCCCCGAGAGATCTGGATTACTGATGCCGATAATGAAAGGTATCATTCCCCCAGGGTAAGCCCTGGACCCAGAACCGCCAAAGGTGGTTCTCTTCCGCCCCAAGGGGCGGGGTATTTTACCTTGCGATCTCTGATGAACCCTTTCGGTTTCGTCAAACAACCTTTGGTTGTTCACTCGTATCGGAAATGGACCATCAAGTTACTCCACTTCTCTCGCTCGTTTGAGAATAAAAGCAAGAAGAGCATCATAAATGAACGGTAAAAAGTAATTAACAAGACTCAGAAGCATTTATGGGTCAGCAAAATACATTAAGAAGGTGCTCTTTGATAAGGCCACCGGTGAAAACGAGATGACCAGTGAATACATTGTGTTCCTTGCTAAAGAAAGAATTGATGAAGATAAACATCTGGACAGGTATTATGTCATCTGTACAAATGTGACTGGTCTTGCCAAGGAAATTCCCTTCAATGTGACCAAAAATGAGTGGAAGGCCCGACTGGAACTTTTCCAGCTCCTCAATCCAACAAGCACTTGCGCATGCATTAGGTACCCGGATAGGGTCCAATCTCTATGTGTTTAATTATTATGATTCAGTATTGGAAACAATTAGGAAAGATCCAGGAATTGATTTTTCCAGACAGTCGTATATCATACATGAAATCATGACGCTCCAAACCGCCACCAAGAAAGGGTGAAGAAGAAGAATATGTTACGGTCGCTTTTTTACCTTTTAACTGCAAAAGTCAAGATAAGTTGAGTGGTGTTGCCTTTTTATATATTCTCTTGACCCTTTAACAAACATTCTGCTCCTTTCAAGAACTAAATGAAAGGAGAAAACGAATGGAAGAAAATGTAAAACATGTAATTAATGATATTAGACCATCCCATCATTATGATGGAGGAGACATTGAATTCGTCCGTCAGCCTAGTAGGTGACATTGTTAGGAACTGTTAATAAATAATCTAGGCAAATATATCAGAAGGTGAGATATAATAGT
>CAYZUR010000412.1:0-476 GCA_964481535.1 uncultured Spirochaetaceae bacterium
TGACTCGACTATGTCTGTTTATTTTAGTAGGCAGACCAGATGACTGGAGTCTTTATCAAATTATACATGATAATAACCTGTTTTTTAGGATAATTGCACCACCTGCTGGTGTGAAATAGGCTTATTCTTTGAAGGTGCTGGTATCAAATTTCATTTTTTATTTTCCAAGCATGTACTAATTTAATATATTATATAGATATAATTATTATTTATGTAATGACACGTAATTGGCACGACAAATGATATAATGATGTATATGAAGCCAATACTATGCATTATTGCGGATGATCTCACTGGAGCTTCTGATACTGGTATACAGTATCAGAAAGCTGGCCATAGCGTATATCTCTCTGTTAATACAGAACACCTTGATGTGTGCGATAATGCAGATGTTGTTGTAATAAACACTGATTCACGTTATTTGAGTTCTCAAAAAGCGTATGATTGTGTATTCAAGTCTGTGATTGAATGTAAGT
>CAYZUR010000412.1:486-2176 GCA_964481535.1 uncultured Spirochaetaceae bacterium
AAATTTTATAAAAAAATTGATTCTACTTTGAGGGGCAACATAAAAGAGGAGATAGATGCTCTGCTTGATGCTTTAGGTTATATGGCAGCAATTATTTCTCCTTGTGCTCCTGATATGAATAGAACAGTGCGGGAAGGATATTGCTTTATAGGAGACCTCATGATTCATAACGCAGAAATGGGGAAGGACGTCCTTAATCCCGTTACATCTTCCTATATTCCTGATCATTTTATTTCTCATGGCATCAACCATTCGGTGGTTCTACGTGTTGAAGATTTGAAGAAACCTTATTCTGAATTAAAAAAGATGATTGAAATGTTAATTTCTAATGGTGTAAAATATATCATATGTGATGCAGAATCTAAACATGATCTTGAATCTATTGCAGTCCTTAAAAACATGGAGAATCTTTTACTTGTCGGCTCTTCTGGATTAGCTGGTGTCTTAGCCGGAGAGAACACAAAGAACCAATATGATGTAATCCCTCGCCCTGTTTCTCCTGAAAATATCCTTATTATTAACGGAAGCAGAATGGAAGTTAGCAGAAAACAGACTGAAATGATAATAAAGAATCGAAGTGTATGTTTAGTTCAAATATATGAAGAAAACATTCTGAATAATCCTAATAGGGAAATGGAGAGGGCCCAATCTGTAATTGAAAACACCTGCCCAGGAAAGGCCATTCTTATTCAAACAATAGCTAAAGAACGTAATGAAGGATATCAGAGTTTAGATATCGAAAGAAAAATAGCAGGATCAATATCCACATTTTTAGGTAAATTAGCACGATGTATGTATATACAAAAACAGATTGAAGCCATTATTCTTATTGGT
Source organism: uncultured Spirochaetaceae bacterium (assembly GCA_964481535.1). Taxonomy (GTDB): domain Bacteria; phylum Spirochaetota; class Spirochaetia; order Sphaerochaetales; family Sphaerochaetaceae; genus SABI01. The sequence continues at coordinate 1,321 of CAYZUR010000412.1, forward strand.
GGCGATACTTCTTCTAAAATCATGAAGGCCCTTGATGTTGAAAGTGTCGAGTACTTATCAGAGGTTCTTCCAGGGATCCCTTTTGGTTCTTTATATGGTAGTCTTTTTAATGAGCCAATATACTTCATTTCAAAATCAGGCAGTTTTGGTGATTCAAAGACTTTAGTACAATTATTTGACTTTTTCACAGGAGAAAATATTTATGGAGAAAATTATGTTTAATTCGACCTTTTCATTTAAGTCTCCCAGGCATGTAATATTCGGCCCGGGCACTTCAAAGACATTAACTGATATGATTATTAAAGATCAGGATAGTTCTTCTAAATCTATCCTAGTGCTCTCAGATCAGGGGGTGAAGAATGCCGGAATCCTGGAGAACATCCTTTTTCAGTTGAGTGCGTATAAAAAAAAGCTGGTTGTTGTGGATGATATCCCTACTGAGCCCTTTGAAGAAGATGTTCAGAACATACTTGATCGCTTTAAAGGTCTTCCTGTCAGCCAGATTATAGCTGTTGGTGGTGGCAGTGTTCTCGATACAGCAAAATTAATCTCTCATCTTTTGAACTCTAGTAGCAATGTTAGAGCTTTGAGAGACGAGATACTTCCTATCAGGGGTATTCCTGTTATTATGGTGCCTACAACTGCAGGAACTGGTTCGGAGGCTACTCCAAATTCAATAATAGCTTTGCGCGATGAAGAAGTTAAAGTTGGGCTAGTGAGTGAATTCTTCATGCCTGATAATGTTATTCTTGATCCAGAACTTACGCTCTCACTTCCTCCTAAGATTACGGCCAGTGGTGGTGTAGATGCCTTTTGTCATCTTCTTGAGTGTTATATTTCAAAAAAAAGTAATCTT
>CAYZUR010000413.1:0-2175 GCA_964481535.1 uncultured Spirochaetaceae bacterium
GCATAAATATTCTTTATATTTTTTGTTACTTGTCTTGACACAGGGCTTAGCATAAGATGATGAACTTGCTAGAGAAAAACTTAATAATAATTAGCGTGAGGTTTTTTGTTGAAAATCTTTCCTATTATTTAGCATTGAAGTGATGTATAATAGAATAAGTAGGTGACTTTTATCAATCAGTACCTAATCAGGCTGATTATATGTAATAAATATCTACTAATTTTGAGGTAATGATGGAAAAATTAATTTTCTTTTTCACACATCTGGTTCAAAACATAGTACATAATTCAACACCACTATATCAAAATGTAAAGCCTAAAATTCTTCTCCAACTAGGTACACATTGATGAATCACTTATCAATCACAGGCAAGTATATTGCCAAAAATTATAGGAGGACATCATAATGAAAAAATTGATGATTGTTGCGTTCTTAACTGTTGCTCTTCTTATGCCACTGTTTTCAGCTGGAGCAAAAGAAGCAGCTGTAGTAGATGACAAAGCACCAGTAACCATTGAGTTCTGGCATGCAATGAGTGGAGACCGAATTGATCTCATCCAAGGAATTGTAGATGATTTCATGAAGGAAAACCCTAACATTACTGTTGATGTACAATATTCAGGGTCATACAATGAAACACTTAATAAGGTAAATTCTGCTTATAGAGCAGGAAATGCTCCTAGTGTATTTCATTCGTATGAAATTGGAACATTAGGAATGATTAAAAGTGGAATGGTGGTAGCAATTGATGAACTTGCTACAAAATTTAACCAACCGGTCAACTGGGATGAGTTCTTTGTTCCTGTACATAACTATTATAAGTACCAAGGACAACACTACTCAATGCCTTTTAACTCATCAACCCCTCTTGTGTATTACAATAAAACCCTTTTCAGGAAAGCAGGCCTAGACGCTAATAATCCACCAAAAACATTTAGCGATATCAGAAAAGCTGCTGTCGCTCTTAAAAAATCAGGTATCGATTCCCCAATCACATGGAATCTTCATAGCTGGTATTTTGAGGAGATGCATTGCCTACAAGATGCTCCATTTGTTAACAATTCAAACGGACGTGGTGTAGAGCTTCCAACAAAAGTACTTTTCAACCAAGAAGCTGGAGTGAAAATCTTAGAATGGTGGGTAGGAATGTATAACGATGGCCTATTCATGGACGTCGGTCCAGGCTGGTCAAATCATAGAGCAGCATTTGGTTCAGGCGAAGCTGCAATGATTATGTCTTCATCTTCTGATGTAAATTTACTTACCAAAACATTAGCAGATAAGGGATGGGAACTCGGAACTGGATATCTTCCTCGCCCCGAAGGTGCAACCGGTGGTGTAGCTATTGGTGGTGGTTCATTATGGCTTACCAATGATCATACCCCAGAAGAAGAACTTGCTGCACTTAAATTAGTAACATATATTTCTTCAGACAAACCACAAATGGCATGGCACAAGGGAACAGGATACTTCCCAGTAAGAAAAACTGCTATGGACAAATTAGAGAAAGAAGGGTGGTTCGTAGAAAACCCTAACTATAAAACAGCTTTTGATCAACTCTTAATAAGCCCAGAATCATTGAATACTGCTGGTTCATTACTTGGTGTATTCCCTGAAACAAGAGCAATTATTGAAGGAAAAATTCAAGAATGTTACCAAGGAAAAGATGTTAAAGTAGCTCTTGATGAAGCTGCTGCAGCAGTTAATAGCCTTATTGCTGAATGGAACGAAGTTATTGCATTTGAATAATTAGTATCTAAATCTGCCATTCTCATTCTTCAAAAAGGGTGAGGATGGCTTTTTATGGAGTTATTGTATGAGCAAATCTGCATTTCACAACAAGTTACTTCCTTATGGGTTATTAGCACCCACTTTTAGTATACTCATCGTGTTCTTATTCTATCCTGCCTACGAAACATTTCGCCTCTCTTTTTATAAAGTTCATCCTTTTAGTGGAGCAGCTAAATTTGCAGGTTTTTACAATTTTCAAAAGATATTCACTAATCCTGTCTACCTAAAAAGCTTTGGCCTCTCTGCAATATTTGCGGTAGGAGTCGTCATTGTTGGATTAATATTATCACTTCTACTCGCACTTCTATTGAATCAAAAGATGAAAGGGGCAAGTATATATAGATCATTAATCATATGGCCATATGCTCTTTCTCCTGCCATTGC
>CAYZUR010000414.1:0-2172 GCA_964481535.1 uncultured Spirochaetaceae bacterium
TTGCTTAATAAATAAGTAGATTATTAGGATAAAAAAATATAGCCACTATTCATTAACTGTATAGTGGCTACTTTTTTGTAGGTATAGTATTAACTACATGATGGACATACACCACTTAAGTAAACTGTTACTTCGTTGATTGTATAGTTTTCTTCTAATGATATTTCGGGGATTGTTGTGTCAAAAATGTCATAAATTTTATTACATTTTTCACATTTAAAATGTAGGTGTGGTGCAGCATTTGCATCATAACGCATTTCTTGGGGATCGATTCCTACTGTTTTAATAACGTGTTTATCTACTAATAGATGAAGTACGTTATACACAGTAGTTCTTGATATGGATGCCATCGTACTCTTCAACCCGTTGTATATGTCATCAGCTGTTGGGTGAACTTTATTTTTATTTAGATATTCAAGAACTGCAACTCTATGGTTTAATGGTCTTATTCCGTGTGTTTTTAGTTGTGAAATTTCATTGTTATAATACATTTCCATTGCTGAGTCTCCTGTTTTTAGCTATAAAGTCTTTTTTTCTTATGTCACGACTTCTTTTCAGTTATCATAAGGGAAATGAAAAGAATAATAAAGTGGAATTTTGCATTATTATTGTTTTTGTGTTATTACAATTTACTATAAATTCCACTTCCGAAGATTTGCATTGTCCGATATAGTATTATATGGAGATATTGATGAAACTACGTTTTTTTATTTACATCATTATCATCTCATTAATTTCAATCCTTTTTCTGTTTGGGTGCGGTACTAATACTGTAATAGAGAGTCCTCCTGCCCCGTCGTATGAACTATTTACAGGTGTTGTAAGATACCCGGGGAATTTATATTTCCCGTCTCGTGTACGTCTTGTAATCACTCTTAATGAGCACAATATGTTTGATGGAATAACTTCTTTTGTAGTTTCTCAAACTATTAATAATCCACAACGGTTTCCTGTTAACTATACCCTTCGTTATCTATCTGAAGAGGTTAATTCTTCAAGCTTTTTTTCTATTACCTACACCTTATATAGAGAAGTTGATACCGATCCTTTTCTTTATGCAGAAAGTGAGAAGGTTCGAGAATCTGAGTTAATAAATCCTGTTGATATTACCCTTATTCCCTATTAATTATTTCATTTTTTTTGTATATTTATACAGTAAGCACTTGATTATTGAGATTTTATATGCAATATTGCAGGTAATTAATGAATTTATATACGTAAACGTATAACAAGGTGGATAGAATGGCAAAAGAAAAAGTGATTTTAGCATATAGCGGTGGTCTTGATACTTCGGTAATTTTGAAGTGGCTTACCAATAAGGGTTTTGAGGTTATTGCTTATGTCGCTAATGTTGGTCAGAAAGAAGATTTTGAAGCAATTAAAGAGAAGGCTTTTGCAACTGGTGCTTCTAAAGTATATGTAGAAGATCTTCGTGAAGAGCTAGTTACTGATTATATTTTCCATGCATTAAAAGCGAATGCTATGTATGAGGGAAGATATCTTCTTGGAACAAGTATTGCTCGTCCTATTATTGCTAAACGTCATATAGAAATTGCTAAAAAAGAAAATACTTTATATGTTGCTCATGGTGCTACTGGAAAAGGGAATGATCAAGTTCGTTTTGAATTAGGGTATTATGCTCTCATGCCTGAAGTAAAGATTATTGCTCCATGGAAAGATCCTGAATGGTTAAGTGAGTTTGAGGGAAGGTCTCATATGATTAATTATGCTGCTAAGTATAATATTCCTATTAAGGCTTCTACAGAAAAACCGTACAGTGAGGATGAAAATATCTTACACATTTCACATGAGGCTGGTATTTTAGAAGACCCTAATCTTATGTGTCCTGAAGAGGTTTTTAGTCATACATTGAGTCCATTAGATGCTCCTGATGAGAAAACTATTCTAGCAATTGAGTTTGTTGATGGGATTCCTGTCAAGGTAACAAATGAGAATGATGGTACTGTTATGGATACTCCTCTTGAACTGTTTATGTATCTTAACCAGGTTGGTCATGATAATGCTGTTGGTAGAGTAGATATGGTTGAAAACAGATATGTCGGGATTAAAAGTAGAGGAGTATATGAAACTCCTGGTGGGACAATCCTTTGGTTTGTTCATCGTGATTTAGAGGGGATTTGTATGGATAAAGAGGTAATGCATTTACGTGAT
>CAYZUR010000415.1:0-2170 GCA_964481535.1 uncultured Spirochaetaceae bacterium
GCTGGGGAGATGCTACACAAAGAACCTGTTTCCAGAAAGAGACCTACGTCGGTATCATTTAACTGCTGGTTAACTTTTATAAAACCTGATGTATCTCCAACGTACATTGGATTCTGGTTAATCTGTGTTTACTGTTATCTTTCGGAGGCGTCTGAATAAAATAAATTATCGTAATATCAATTGGATATATCAAATATTTTTCAGTGCCAAGAGCTTTTTAAATTCAGAGTTTCATAGGTTTTGACAAAAACCGTTTTTACGGGCTATTCTCAATATATCTCAATAACGACCAACCCCGAAAGATGGAATCACATAACACGGGTTCACACATCAACCCGAATTGAAGATATCACAGGGTTTTAGGTTGCTGAAATCTTGGACTTCCTGTAGCATAAAGAGGCTTGAAATGAGGCTGGAATTGGTTAGTATGCGAACCGAAATCTTATTTTGTCAAAGTGAACCTCTTTACACGAGGTCCTTTACCAGGATCGGACAAGCACCAAATTGACCGACCCCTATGTTGTTGTCGACAGAATTCCCAGAGTGGTTACAGAGTTTGAAGTGCCGGAAGGAACACGTAAGGCTTATTACAAGTTTTTGATGAGATGAATTCTTTGTAATAGTGTTATGTTCAAGTAAAACTGAAATGTAAGTAACCACTATATCTTCAGACCTCGTTACTCTACAAAATTTCATTTTCAAAATTGTACGGGAATACAGCAGTCAAGACAAACGATGAAAAATGACAGTGATAAACCTATTCAATTGAAAGTCACAATTCTGATAATGGTTGTTGCCCTAATAGGGTTGTATTTCACAAGTTGGGTGAACTATCTGTTCTTTCATGCTCTCGCAGAAGGATTTGGCATTGTTGTTGCTTTTTCTATCTTTATGATTGCATGGAACTCAAAGAAATATATCCACAACCCCTACCTTCTGTTTATCGGTGTGGCCTATCTATTCATTGCTTTTTTAGATACGTTGCATACCCTGTCATATAAGGGAATGTCAATCTTCACGGATTATGACTATTATGCTAACCAGTTGTGGATATGTGCGCGATATCTGGAAAGCATAACGCTTCTTATTGCCTTTATATTTCTTCGCAATGATAAAGTTCTCAAGGTGGACATATTACTTGCTGTCTATACTGTGATTACATGTTTCCTCATCGCAAGCATATTTTACTGGAAAATTTTTCCTGAATGTTTTGTCGAAGGAAGGGGTTTAACTCCTTTTAAAAAAATAAGCGAATATGTTATCTGTGCTATTCTGATAGGGGCTATTTTCCTTTTATATAAAAACCGAGAAAGGTTCGACGAAAAAATATATCTGCTGCTCTTCTGGTCAATAATTTGCACAATAATTTCGGAGCTTGCCTTCACTTTTTATATCAGTAATTATGGATTTTCCAATTTGGTAGGGCATTACTTCAAGATTTTTTCGTTCGTACTTATTTATATCGCCATAATAAAAACAGGGATAGAAAAACCATTCGAGTTGATATTCCTGGATCTCGACAAAGTCAACAAGAGACTTAAGCAGGAAATTGAGGTCCGAACAAAAATCCAATGTGAAAATGAGAATTTAATTGATGAGTTAAAACAGGCTTTGGAAGAAATCAAAACCTTAACAGGCGTTATCCCAATCTGTGCTTATTGCAAAAAAATCCGCGACGAAAAAGGAGCTTGGGATAGGATGGAAGCCTATATATCTGCTCATTCAGAAGCTCAATTTAGTCATGGTATTTGTCCGGAATGTTACGAGAAAGAAATGGAGAGATTAGATCAATAGGAAAGAATCACAGGCCAAAACGCTGTACCTGACTTCGAACCGCCTCCCCACCAGTTTTGCTTATTAACTCCAATACTGAGTGGCAATAATCACCGTTTCCGGTCATTGTTTAGCATGGGAATATCGCTTAGGACCGGTAATATCTCCAACATATATTGAATTTTTCCGACCCTGCGTTTAATGCTATCTTTCTCTGTCGTCCTGAAGATATAAATCGTATTAATATCAAATGAATATGACATTTATGTTTCAGCGAAATATGTTTTGCCCCGTCAAAATATTCCAAAGCAACGGCCATAGGAATCGCTAATCTATTGGACTGCATTGCCGAATGAGAGGAAGCGTCATATCTGCGCTCTTCGAAAAGACCGGCATC
>CAYZUR010000416.1:0-2160 GCA_964481535.1 uncultured Spirochaetaceae bacterium
GAAAGGTATTAAACGTCCCATCTCCAATAGCAATTGTCTATCCAAAAAACACAGAAGAAATTAGAACGCTCTTAATGTTCTGTAATGACAATGACGTCAACGTAATTCCCAGAGGGGGCAAAACTGCAACTGAAGGTGGACTCGAAAACTGGAAAGATATTACTATTGTTATTGATGCACTTAACCTCGATGAAATAATAAAAATAGATACATATAACTCACAAGCTACAGTACAAGCAGGAGTTGCCCTCGAGAATTTAGAAGATGAACTAAGAAAAGTTGGCTTCACTACTGGACATTCACCACAATCAAAACCAGTTGCCAAGTATGGTGGATTAGTTGCAACACGCAGTATTGGGCAGCTCTCTACTCTATACGGTGGAATTGAAGACATGGTAGTAGGACTTGAATGTGTATTCCCTGATGGGCATGTATCAAGAATCAAGAATGTTCCACGCCGCTCTGGTGGCCCTGATATTCGCCACATTGCTATCGGCAATGAAGGGACTCTTTGTTACATCACTGAAGTGACGGTGAAGATATTTACATATTACCCCCAAAATAATAAGTTTTTAGGATATTTAGTTAAAGATGTAGAAACTGGAATTAAAGTCTTGCGCGAAGTGATGGTAAACGGATTTAGACCATCTGTTGCAAGAACCTACTCCCAAGAGGATGCAGCACAACACTTTTACCATTTCTATGAAAACAAATGCGTTCTACTTTTCATGGCAGAAGGCCCAAAAGGAATTGTAAAAGCTACAGTAGAAGCAATTGAAGAGGCTGTGGAAACATATAAAGAAGGCATCATTAAACAAGTAGATAGTTCACTAATAGAAGAGTGGTTTAATCAACTGAATTGGTCTCAACAAGATATCGATGATGAAATGATTGGAATGAAAGAGAATGACTCTCACAGTGGCTTCACTACCGAAATATCTGCAGACTGGGAAACAATACCAAAGATTTATAACTCTGTAATAATGAGAATAAAAAATGAATTTGACAGAGCAAAAGACCTCACTATGTTAGGGGGACACTCATCCCACTCCTATCTCAATGGAACAAACATGTATTTTGTCTATAATTATAACATCTATTGTGAACCAGAAGATGAACTTATCATCTACCACCATCCTATTCAACGCATTATTGTTGAAGAAACTATTAAGATGGGTGGATCAATGTGTCACCACCATGGTATTGGAAAATACAGAAGTGAATGGACAAAAGATGAACATGGATCAGCATATTATATGCTAGAAAAGCTAAAAGAAGCATTTGATCCAAAAGGAACGATGAACTATGGGACAATATTTCCACAAGAAGAAGGGATGAAATACATTCAATAGATAACGAGAAAAAGAATAAGGGAATGTAATTACCATGAACATAATCTGTGTAGTAAAATTTGTACCTGATGTCGACAACTTTACCTATGACTATGAAAAACAGACCATAAATAGAGAACAAAGTACGATGATGCTAAATCCCGATGACGCTAAAGCCATCGGGTTTGCATATTTGATGAAAAAAAAGAGACCAGATATTACGATAGAAATCGTTACTATGGCTCCTCTCTCTGTTACTCATCTACTCCTCGATATCCTCAAAGTAGGAGTAGATAAAGCAACCCTCATAGCGGATCCTCTTTTTGCTGGTAGCGATACCTATGCAACAAGTAAGATTCTCTCAACATATTTAGCAAAAACTCCTTACGATGTAATCCTTACAGGAACTCATGCAATCGATGGCGACACATCCCATGTGCCTTCTCAAATTGCTTCTCGTTTACACCTTGATCACCTGCATCATATAAAAAAAATAGATGAAGAGAGTTTCATTACTTCGAGATGTACCGTAGAAGTTGAGGATGAGAATGCTATTACAACCTATGAAATAGATATGCCATCCCTTTTGAGCCTAACAAGAGACGCACCATATAGATTGCCATATGTGAGATATAAGAATTTACATATGGATGTTACAGATAGATTAACTCATATTTCCAATAAAGAATTAGGACTTTCTCCTCTTGAAGTGGGGTTACACGGTTCAAAGACACGCGTTGTCTCTACCTATACTAAAAAATATGAAAAGAGAGCGAAGAAGGTGGTGGGCCTTGATGAGAAGGGAATTGATGAAGTGTATGATTTCTTA
>CAYZUR010000417.1:0-2160 GCA_964481535.1 uncultured Spirochaetaceae bacterium
ATGAAAGCTTAAGACAGTCAATAAAAAGAACCTTTAATTGTGAGTCCACTCAAGCTTTTGACATATTAGCAGAAATTGGCGCCGATTGTGTGGGAGCAATTAAAATTCTACCTGAAAAAGAAGTTAAACATCCTGAAAAGAACCTCACGATGAAACCAATAGACGATGCCCATATAGCACAGATTATTCGAGAAGGTGGAACGTTCTCAAAGTGGCAAGACTCATCCAATAATAATTTTAGAATCAGCATTGCAGGAGAACAAGCAAAAACTGCGTTGCTGTCTTATAATGGTTCTTGGTTCATTCCAACAAAAAATACACCGACAACCCATATCTGCAAGTTTCCTATTGGTAGGATTGGAAATATTGGTTTATCAGATTCTGTTGAAATTGAGTGGTGCACATCTTTACTGTACCGATTGTTAGGAGGTAAGGTAGCTTCATCATCAATATATTATGCTGATGGTCAGAAGATGCTATGTGTCGAGAGGTTTGATAGGGTATTACATAGTGATAAAACGAGAATTCAACGAATCATTCAAGAAGATATGTGCCAAGCTCTCTCATATCCCTCTGCTCAAAAGTACCAAGTTGATGGTGGACCTGGAATCTTAGAGATTGATACATTGCTAAAAGGTTCAGCTCACAAAAGAGATAGAATGACTTTTTATACTTCTATTATTATTCACTATCTTATGACGACAATTGACGCTCACGCAAAAAACTATAGCATCCATTTAGTAGAGAACGAGAATTATTATCTCACACCACTATACGACCTCCTTTCTATTTACCCTATTATGGGTAAAAAAGGAGATCAAATACCACCTCAAAAAGTGAGAATGGCTATGAGTCTTGCTCGATCAAATAACCATTATAATTGGAACTCAACAGCAAAAGGGCACCTCAAAGATACTGGAATATTACTTGGATTTACTCCTATCCAAATAGAGTTACTATTAGATGAAATATACGAAATCATCCCTAAAGCAATATCTCAATGTAAAGATGCTGTACCATCTTCCATTCCCCCATATATTCCAGGAAGGACCTGTGAAGGATTAGAAAAGATGAAACAAAAAATATTCAATTAAATTATCATTTTTCTTGACAAATATAAAATTTTTGGGTTTCTTTTGCATAACCGCTTGACTAACACAGCCTACATAGTGTACATTACCATCAAGAGAATAAAGATTACTTCTGGTGACTAAAGAGGGTTCGATTCCCTTAAGTAATAAATATTTGGTAATCCGAAATGGTTATCGTTAAAAGGTGTTGATGTTTTATACAGCGATTAGGTGATTGTAAGTGAAACCAGTTTGAGTCCCATGCTGGAAACTACAAGATGATCCGAAAGTGTATAAAGACACACCTTTTTTTATGCCCAAATTGAAAGACCCTTTTCCTATAACAAAAAGTCCAATACATAAAAAACCAGAATTATTCTTTTCATAACACTCTAATATCTTTGGTTATCTAATCAAAGACATGCAATTTCTCTTTTTTTGATTACTATTCTAAATTTTTCTCTTCTAGGTATTCCCATCGAGTGAGAAGCTCTTCTAGTCTTTTTTGACTTTCACTGTATTCAGTTGTTCTCTTTCTTAAAGTGAGGGGGTCACTAAGAGGATCTGAGAATGAATGTTCTAATGTTCCTATGTGCTCTTCAAGTGTTGCTATTGTATCAGTAATGGTCTCTAACTCTTTTTTCTCTTTAAAGGTGAGGCCTTTTTTTTCTCTCTTTTGTCTATTTGTCTCTTTGTTTACTTCTTTAGTGACTATTACTTTCTTAGCTTCCTTATCTTCCCTTACTTTTGCCTCCCAGTCACTATAGGTGTAAGGTTCTTTCGTAATCTCTTTTCCCTCTTCAAAGACAAACATCGTATTCGCTGTAGCATCTAAGAAAGCTCTATCGTGAGATACGATTAAGACGCATCCTTCAAAGGCAGTAAGAAACTGTTCTAACTGATTAATGGTGTCAATGTCTAAATCATTTGTTGGCTCATCAAGTAATAAGAAGTTAGGACCTCTTGCTAAAATACTTATAAGATAAAGGCGCCTTCTCTCTCCCCCACTTAAAAGCTGAATAGGTTGTCTATGTAGAGAAACTGGAAAGCCAAAGAGCTCTAGAAATTTTGCAGCACTTACTGCTTCACC
>CAYZUR010000418.1:0-2159 GCA_964481535.1 uncultured Spirochaetaceae bacterium
ACTACATTTCATATAGTCCTCCCCGCTTCATTAAGTGGATTATCCGCAACACTCCCCCTACTTCGGAAGGCAGGATTCAAAGTGGCCAATTTCAAAATCCTGTATATAAAGAAATTGAGATATTTTTTTGCTCTTTTTTGAAAACATATATATGTTACGCTTGTTATGTAATTAGTTCTATGATATAATTACGCAAGAGGCTAATTGTATGTTCTGTAAGAAATCAAAGACCAAAAGTGGACGAGAGTACTTGTCGATTGTAGAGGGATTCAGAGATAAAGATGGTATTACCAGGCAAAAAACGGTACAGACCATTGGATATGTAGATGAATTTACTCATCTTTATGATGATCCATATCTACATTTTCAAGAAGTTGCTACACAAATGGGAAAAGATATTAAAGATATAGAGCATGTTACTTTTAACCGTCATGAACGTTTGGCTGTTGGTACGAACGATAAGAAAAATATAGGAAGTGCAGCTATAAGTGCAATCTATCATCAATTTGAATTAGATTATTTCATCAATAATAGAAGAAGATATGAGAAGAAGGAATTTAATCACAATACTATCTTCAAGCTACTTATTTACAACAGAATACTTTTTCCAACCTCAAAACGGGAAGCATTTGCTCAAAAAGAGTATTTCTTTGAAAAAATGGATTTTTCTCTTGACGATATCTACCATTCCTTAGAGTTTTTTATTAGACATAAAGATGCAATGCTCTATTCAATTCATAAAAAGATGTGCTCTTTGTATAAAAGAGATACTACTTTAGTCTACTACGATGTTACTAACTACTATTTTGAGGTTGATGAAGAAAAAGACGAAAAAATGAGAGGGGTTTCTAAAGAAAATCAACCTCGTCCTATTATTCAGATGGGTTTATTCATGGATTTGCAAGGAATTCCCATTACGTATGAGTTGTTTGATGGAAATACCCATGATTCAATCACTTTTTCAAAGGGTTTGACTGAAATTAAAAAGAAATATGACATTAAAGAGACTATTTTTGTTGGTGATAAGGGACTTATGAGTGGCAATAATCTTAGAAAGATTAGGTTGAATCATAATGGATATGTAATTAGTTACTCTTTACGCAAAGGTGACAAGGGTACTGTAGCTTGGGCTCTTTCAGATGAAGGGTTTATTTACAATAAAGATATGAGTTATGGGCATAAGTCTCGAATAGCTGAGCGAGAAATACGAGTTTCTAACCTTACTGGAGGCTATGAAAAGGTCTCAGTGTGGGAAAGACAGATTGTGATGTATAGTGAAAAGTATGCTAAAAAGTCGAAAGCTGACAGAACAAGAGCCATAGAGAAAGCTCTTAACCTTACTCAAGATCCAGGAAAGTACAAACAGGCTAATAATTATGGTGCACTAAAATATGTAAAACAAACAATAGTTAATAGTGAGGGAAAGAAATCGAAAGATCAGGTAGAGTATTCATTTGACTCGGCAAAGCTTGCAAAAGAAGAACGATTTGATGGCTATTACATGATCACCACGAATGTTATTGGCACAAACAATATACAAGAGATGAAAGATCCTGATACAGGGAGAATAAAACCTCACTTGAGTAATTTCTATGTAATTAATAGACCCATCTCTGATGAAGAAATTATTAAGATGTATCGAGGTTTATGGAAAATTGAAGAGACTTTTAGAGTCACAAAAACTGCTGCTCTAAATACTCGACCCGTATATTTGTCTAAAAGAGAACATATTAAGAGTCATTTTCTTATGTGTTTTGTTTCTCTTGTGATCCTTCGAGTTCTCCAATTACGATTAGATTGGAAATATTCAGCTCCCAATATTGCTAAAAGTTTATCACAAGCTACTGGGAACTATTTTACAGATGGTTACTACGTTTTTGCTTTCCAAGATGAAGTATTAGAAGCTCTAGAAAAGGATTTAGGTATCCCGCTAGCGAATAAATATATTAAGAAAGGTGACGCTCGTACAATTTTAAGTAAATCGAAAAATATTCTTCCTCAATAATCATTTCACTACAGAGATGTGTATTAGGTGTTGTCGATTATATCTTTGTAACAAAATAGGTTACGACTACTTTTTAAGCCGTAGCCTTCCGAAGTCAAGATACATAGTATTTTAACTATTCATTAACAATTTACTCACATTTATACTCTATGTT
>CAYZUR010000419.1:0-2156 GCA_964481535.1 uncultured Spirochaetaceae bacterium
AAATCAAACGAGAGAGCGTTAAGAATGTTTCCACTATCTATCTCTTTCACGATACGTTGAATCGAGATTCCTGTTTTAGTATCTTGATGTAAAATTGCATAATGAAGAGGTGCACTGCCCCTATGAAGAGGAAGAAGAGAGGGGTGAATATTAATGGCATCAATTGAAAAGAGAGAGAGGAATTTAGGTCCAAAATAGTGGCTTGTTGCAAAGGAGATCAATAAGTTTGGTGTGTACTGTGCGACCTGTTCTCGTGCTGTGCGATTGAGTTTCTCAGCTTCTATTACAGGAATCCCTAGCTCTAAAGCTTTTTTTTTCACAGGGACAGGAATTAATTCATGCCCTCTCTTTCCCCTTTTATCTGGGTGGGTAAGGACTGCAACTATTTCAAAATGTTTATGTAATTCAATCAATGAAGGGAGTGCAATTTCTGGGTTTCCTGCAAAAATAATACGAAAAGAGAATCTATTCATGTGTGGCTCCCTATGTTCTTTTTTTGTGCTTCCTATTGTAAGCTTTTACCAACATCTCCCTAGCACCTTCCTCCATCCTATCGATAAAGAGAGTTCCAGATAAATGGTCATATTCATGCTGAACAACTCTAGCAAGTAATCCAGTAGCTTGAATGGTGAAAGATTTCCCTTTCACATCTTGTGCTTGAATAGTAACAGCTAATGGTCTATCAATATCATAATACATGCCAGGAATGCTTAAACACCCCTCTTCATAAGAACCGATCTCATGGCTCATCTCTACTATTTCTGGATTGATAAAAGCAATTTTCTCATTTTGCTTTCTTGTATCAACAACAAAGAAACGTTTAAGAATCCCTATCTGAGGAGCGGCAAGTCCGATACCATCAGACTCTTCCATAGTTTCAAACATCGCATCAATGAGCATAGTAAGAGACGAATCAAATTCTATAACTTTTTCTGCTTTCTTACGAAGTACATCTTCGCCTAAAGTATAAATATCTAACATATGAATATAATAGCCTTATTCATTTCAAGGGTCAACTTATAAGAGGTGTAATGGGTCTACATCTATTTCAAGATAGGTATTCCTCACTCCTTTATAATTACGGTGGACATAGGTAACTACCTGCAATAAGCTTTTTAATTCTTTACTTCTAAGAATCATATGAAAACGATAATTATTATTAATTTTTTCTATTGGACATTCACTTACCCCAACGAGCTCAACTTCATCTTTAGAAAGGTGCTCAAGGGCTGTGGTAGCAAGAGAGGCCACTTTATCTATCTCTTTCTGACAGAGCTCTTTTACTTTCCCCCTCATCACTAAATTTACAAGTCTAGTATATGGAGGAAATTGAGTTAACTTTCTTACCTCTAGTTCTGCTTTATAAAAATCTAGCGGTGAGTTACTTGTAGCCATCTGAATTGCATAGTTTTGTGCATGATACGTTTGGACTATTACCTTACCATCATTATTATACCGCCCAGACCTTCCACTTACTTGAAGAATAAGGGAGAAGGTTCTCTCTTGAGAACGAAAATCTGGAAGGTTTAATGTTGAATCAGCTAAAACAATTCCAACTAAATCAACTTTAGGGAAATTAAGCCCCTTAGCCACCATCTGCGTTCCTAGGAGGATATCAATCTCCCCTCTGGCAAACCGTTCGAGAATATCTTGTACTTCACCCTTTTTCTTACTCACATCGGCATCAACTCTAGCGATAGTTGCGTGGGGAAACTTTTTGGTAATCTCCATTTCAACCATCTGTGTTCCAAAGCCTGCATACCCTACATCAAGGGAGTTACAGGTGGGACACACATGGATTGGTTTTGTTTTATAATTACAATAGTGACACACCATTGTATGTTCACTTTTATGGAAGGTAAGAGAAACTGAGCAGTGAGGGCAACTCATCTCATAGCCACATGAATTACAATGGAAGAAATAGGAGAAGCCTCTTCTATTTAAAAACAGAATTACTTGTCTTTCCTTCTCAAGTGTTTCTTTCATGCTTCTATATAAAATGCGTGAGATCATCTCTTTTTCTTGAAGCATATCAACAATTTGAACCTTGGGAAAAAATCCTCCAGAGACCCTTTTGGTAAGGGTATGCTTCATAATATTCCCATCTTCCATCATTGCCCATGCTTCTAAGGATGGGGTAGCACTTCCCATGATAA
>CAYZUR010000420.1:0-2150 GCA_964481535.1 uncultured Spirochaetaceae bacterium
CCTGGTATGTACATCGGGCGCCTCGGTTCTGGAAGCCATTTTGAAGATGGTGTCTATATCCTCTTAAAAGAAGTTGTCGATAATAGTATCGATGAATTCATTATGAACCAAGGAAATCGTATAAAAGTTTCAGTTATAGGTGATACTGTACGAGTGAGGGATGCGGGAAGAGGAATTCCCTTAGGAAAAGTGATTGATTGTGTCTCTATTATCAACACAGGTGGAAAGTTTAATGATGATGTGTTTCAATTTTCAGTTGGATTAAATGGGGTAGGAACAAAAGCGGTAAATGCCCTCTCTTCTTACTTTAGAGTTGTCTCATATAGAGATGGCCAATTCTTTGAAGCAGTCTTTGCTAAAGGAGTGCAGGTAAGTGAGAATAAAGGGCCTACAACGGAAGCAACCGGAACTCTCATAGAATTTATCCCAGACAATTCTCCTGAAATATTTGGAGAATACGAATTTAACACAGCATTCATTGAAGAGAGACTGTGGAACTATGCCTATTTAAATACAGGACTTACCTTAGAGTTTAATAGAAAGAACTTTTCTTCTAAAAATGGATTGCATGACCTCCTCGATAAACAAGTTGGAACAGAAGGATTATATCCTATCATTTATTATCGAAATGCACGTATTGAATTTGCTTTTACCCATACCAACAACTATGGAGAAAACTATTTCTCATATGTTAATGGACAACATACGAGTGATGGAGGAACTCACCTCTCTGCATTTAAAGAAGGTATTCTTAAAGGGATAAATGAGTTTTATAAAAAATCATATACGGCTGTTGATGTGCGAGATGGGTTAATTGCAGCGGTAAGCATCAAATTACAAGACCCAATATTTGAAAGCCAAACGAAGAATAAATTAGGAAATAATGAAGTTCGTTCTTGGATTATCCAAGAGGTGAGAGAGAGGATTGTAGACTACTTATTAAAGAATACTGAAGAAGCTCAACATCTTAGCAATAAAATTGCCAACAATGAGCGACTTAGAAAAGAACTAGCAAGTGTGAAAGGGGCTGCGAAAGAAGCCGCAAAAAAAGTTGCTATTAATATTCCTAAATTGAAAGATTGTAAGTATCACCTCACTCAATCAGGAGATAAAGGGGCCTTTTCAATGATCTTCCTCACAGAAGGGGACTCTGCAAGTGGTTCAATGACTAGTGTAAGAGATGTTTACACACAAGCAATTTTCTCATTGAGAGGGAAAGTCCTTAACACATTTGATAAAAAAAGAACTGATATTTATAAAAATGAAGAGTTATATAACCTGATGATTGCCCTTGGTATTGAAAATGGAGTAGAAGGGCTTCGTTATGGGAAAGTTGTTATTGCAACAGATGCTGACACCGATGGCTTTCATATTAGAAACCTCTTAATGACCTATTTCCTCACCTTTTTTGAAGATCTTGTCTTAAGTGGCAGACTTTATATCCTTGAAACTCCCTTATTTAGAGTTCGTAATAAGAAGCAAACAGTCTATTGTTTTAATGAAAGTGAGAAACAAGAAGCACTTACTACGATAAAAGGGGCTGAGATTACTCGATTTAAAGGACTTGGAGAGATAAACCCCTCTGAGTTTAGACAATTTATTAGTGACGATATGCGACTCATTCCAATATCAATTTCTTCTTCTAGGGAGATGCATCTTACATTAAAGTTTTATATGGGAGAAAATACTCCCCTTCGCCGTGATTTTATAATGGAGAATTTGATCTAATGAGTCATGCAGAAGCAATATTTAAAGAAAATTACCTCGAATATGCCTCGTACGTTATACGAGACAGAGCCATTCCAGATATTGCAGATGGATTAAAACCTGTACAGCGGAGAATCATGCATTCTCTTTTTGAAATGGATGATGGAAAGTTTCATAAAGTAGCAAACGTGGTAGGCCATTGTATGAAATACCATCCTCATGGAGATGCCTCTATTGGGGATGCCCTTGTAAACCTTGCAAATGCAAATCTATTCATAGATCGGCAAGGAAACTTTGGTAACATGCTCACAGGAGATAATGCTGCAGCTCCACGATACATTGAGTGTCGTGTACTTGAATTTGCAAAAAAAGTTCTCTATAACCCTCAGCTCACTGTATTTGCTGAGTCCTATGATGGAAGGAATAAAGAACCAGTTGCATTT
>CAYZUR010000421.1:0-2149 GCA_964481535.1 uncultured Spirochaetaceae bacterium
TAGAACTTAAACCCACGGTTGCTGTTGAACAACATACTGAGTATATGATTGGCGAGAAGGGACCTTCTGGTGGATATGTATTCTATGATAAAGGATCGTATGTTGACGGATGGCGCTATATAGAAGTCGCACCTGAAGTAACAGAAGAAGGATGGATGAAATGGGGCGGTGGTGGTATTAAGATAAAAGGCACCTTTGGTGATGTTGGAATGGGGTATGAAAATACGGCTCTTATTGTCTCCTTAATTGGCCAAAATGATTCATATCCTGCCCTAGTGTGTGATGAGTTAGAGTATAATGGATTTGATGATTGGTTCTTACCTTCTGTTGATGAATTAACTCTAATATATAAAAACCTCGTTGTCACAGGGATTGGAGATTTTACTAAAGATCAATATGGGTATCATTCGTTTTGGTCGAGCACAGTAGATTCTTCTGGTAACAACTATATTGCATTTGCCTATTATTTGGCGACTCACAATGGTGATATCTATAGTGCAGGGAGAGACTTTCCTTCCCCTTATGTGAGGGCAGCGAGAAGATTCTAATTGAGAAATGTTCAATGTATTAATTGTAATCTTATGGCTCGATAGGAGTAATAACTATCTCACCCGCTAGCCATCTATCGAGGGCCTCTTTACTAAAACGCCAGTTTCTCCCCACCTTTTGGCAAGGAATCTTCCCTTTACGGGCAAGCAAATAGATTGTAGATTCAGCAATTTTTAGGTATTCAGCACATTCTTGTAATGTGAATACTTGGCTTTGTTGTAATGACATGGCTTTATTATTGAGCAATAATTATAAAAAATCAACTCAATTCTCATGAATAGTCTTGTATAAATAATAGTAATTAATAATTATTAATCTTCATTGATAATTATTAATAGATATTAGTACTTATTTGTATTAAATAGTAGTTATTAATAGATACTGATTGACAATACCATGACTTTTCTCTATGATGCAAAGTAAGAAGGTGCCTTTGAATTATTCGGACTCCTTCTATACATTGTGATAGCCTTCTTATTACGAGAGACAACACAAAGAACGACTAGCTCTATTGTAAATCCAAGGACTTTATAAAGAACCTGTTGGCACACATTCCATGTAAGAATATCGAAATATCTCCCTTACTACGTTAACAAGACAAGTGTGTACATAATAGAAATCTTATAGATGCCTGATTTTATTACATCATTGCTTGGTCTGCTACAGCGTCTGTTATTAAAGGGAATAGGCTCTTATGAATTTATATCTTCAGCTAATGCTGCGTGTCGAATAAATGAAGGGGATTATATCCTCAAAAGGAAAGAATATGAAAAAAAATCTCTTAGTAATCGTGTTAGTATTGTGTAGCGTTTTTGCTTTGTCAGCGGCAAAGTATGATAAATCTGATGGGTTTGGAATTGGCCTTAGTGCGGGATACCCTGTTGCTGGAGCAGCTTTCAAATATGGAATGGGTGATTTTCGAATTGTTGGTTCTCTAGGGTACAGTTTTGATGATGCTTTTGCAGTCGAAGGGGGCGTGCAATATGATTTAGATAGTTTTCACATAGATAGGCTTCCGTTTTATATCAATATTGGAATCACTGGGGCTGTCAACTTTAATGATAATTTTGATTGGTTCTCTATCAATGTTCCAATCGGGTTCTCATACTTCTTTGCGAATGTTCCTATTGAAACATTCTTTAAGTTAACCCCTGGTATTCGAATTCATTCTAATGATATAGATCCTGAGTTCGGTGCAGCCCTTGGTGTGTTGTTTTACGTTAATAGGTAAGTAATACGCAATTACCTAAAACGGTATTATTGTTTATATGTTTTAGTGAGGGGGGAGTTTTTTGAAGTGTTAATACACTATCCCCTTCCCCTTTCTCTGTTCTTCAAATACAGGGTATAAAGGAGACCATTTGGAATATTCCAGACAACGTTTCTCCCATTTGCAATAGGGTGGCATTCTTGCTCACACGAGCAACCCTTCACAGTCGCTACTATGGCTTCTGCTAACTTCTATGACCGAACAGTATATGTCGTCTTAACACTCCACATGCCTATTTTTCACCATTATCAATATTAGAAACGAGGAAACAGGTTGTAGATATTCCTCGGTCTTCTTTCAAAACCTAATTCTCATTGTAGCTCTTGTCTC
>CAYZUR010000422.1:0-2131 GCA_964481535.1 uncultured Spirochaetaceae bacterium
AGTTTTGAGAAAAAGTAAGAGAGATAGGCAACTCTAACAACATGGTCATATATATGGTGGGTATGGTGGAAATAGTTTTTTAATTTTTTGAATTCACTGTGATTGAGAATATCATATGTGAGGGAATTAAATTCACCTCTTGAAGGAAGTGCAAGAATCGAGCAAAAAGGGGCATTCTTTTTCATTAGCATGATGATAATAATTGGAAATAATAATACCAAAGATGATAGCCCTACAAGAAATGGGAGATAATTATAGTGAAAGTGGATAAAAGATGTTGGATATGAGTAAAGTCCAAGGTACAAAATAAAAGTAGCAAACCCCATTACAAAGAACTTATGTAGATGATTATTATCTTGTGAACCGTGGAATGAAGCCAATTGTGGTATATTCAGAGAAAACTCCTTTACTGTTGTCTGTAGTAAAAACTACCGAAAGGGTGGGGATGTGTCAAGTGAATTGGCCCATAAAACACAATTAAATATTTTCCCTAACAGAGTATAGGAGAAAGAAGAAGAGTAAATCATAGCAGTATGTAAGAGACTGTTTTCTTGTGAAGAGGGAGAAAAGATGAGGCTATATATCATACAACCTCGTCTTGTAATAATTTCTTACCTAATCATTAAGGAAGATTTTCAACAGCTGCTCTTTCTACAGCTAATCCTTTTTTGTAGTTAACAAAGAATGCATTAAACCCTTCAATATCTTCAATTGTTGGGACAACTGTTAGAGCTTCACTTGAGGCGAAGACTTTATCAGATAAGAAGTCTTGTAGAGAAGCGCCATCGCTATTAACACGGTAGGATGCAAGAATGGCTATTCCCCAGGCTCCCCCTTCTCCTGCAGTCTTTAATACAGAAATAGGGGTATGCATAGCGGCTGCCATCATTGTCTGTCCAACTACAGGCGTTTTAAAAAATCCTCCATGTCCGTTTATGGCATCAACTTCAACTTTCTCATCTTCAAACAAGATATCCATACCAACTCTAAGGGCTCCAAGGGCAGTGAAGAGTTGAGCACGCATGAAGTTTTCTATAGTGAATTCATTTTCTGTAAGACGAATAAAAAGAGGTCTTCCTTCATAAATTCCTGTCATTGTTTCTCCAGAAATATAGTTATAGGGAAGCAGTCCACCACAATCTTTTGCTCCATCTAGTGCTTTTGCAAGGAGGGTGTCATATAATTCAAATTTCTTGATTTTGTTTCCTGTTGCTTCAATGACTTGAAGGAATAAGTTCATCCAGCGGTCATATTCTCCTGTACAGTTATTTGCATGACTCATTGCTACAAGGGAACCATCTGGTGTAGTTACAAGATCAATTAACTTATTGTAGCTTTTTGAAAGATCATGTTCCAATACAATCATTGCAAACACTGAAGTTCCTGCCGATACATTTCCTGTTCGCTTAGCAATGCTGTTAGTTGCAACCATCCCAGTGCCAGCATCCCCTTCTGGTGGACACATAGGAATACCTGATTCGAATAAGCCACTAGGGTCGAGTAATAGAGCACCCTTGGGGGTAAGAGACCCCGCATCTTCTCCAGAAATAAGGACTTTTGGAAGAATTGATTGTAGTTCCCATGAATACCCTTTTTTCTCTATGAGGGTGTCAAATTGGGTAATCATCTTCATATTATAATTATTAGTGTTGGTATCAATAGGGAACATTCCAGAGACATCTCCAATACCTAGTACTTTTTTTCCTGTAAGGGCGTAATGTACATATGCTGATAAAGTACCTACATAGGCAATGTCTTTCACATGTTTTTCATTGTTTAGAATTGCTTGGTAGATGTGAGAAATTGTCCATCTTTCAGGTACAGGATAATTAAATAGTTCAGAGAGTTCTTCTGATGCATTTTGGGTTGTTGTATTTCTCCAGGTTCTAAAAGGGACTAGTAAGTTGTCATTTTTGTCAAAGGCAAGGTAGCCGTGCATCATAGCACTTATTCCCAACGCTTTTGTTTTGGTTAATTCTACACCATACTTTTCTTTAACATTCTGTTTTAAATTAGTAAAACAGTGTGCAAGACCTCTGTATACATCTTTAAGGGCGTAGGTCCAATACCCATCAACAAGAGCATTCTCCCAATCAAATCCCCCTTGAGCTATGGGTTCATTGGAGGAATT
>CAYZUR010000423.1:0-2131 GCA_964481535.1 uncultured Spirochaetaceae bacterium
TCTTCAGGGGTGTTGATTCCCTCAAAGTGAATAAGTGGGTCATTACCATGAAGTTTTAACTCGTCTATTATTAGATCGCGAGTTTGATTCTCATGACGAAGTTGAACACGTTTAAGTTTAAACAGATGTTCTACTTCTCCACTAAACGATTTGAGTTTTATACTACCTTTAATACCGTGGGGGCCTTTAAGCACCCCTGTGGCTATATATTGCATTAGTCCAGAATTTCCAACTGTATATGTTTGTTGTTTTTTGCTGCTGATGCATTGAGTATTACTCGAACCGCGTTCGCTATTCTCCCACTTTTACCAATTACTTTACCAACATCGCTTTGAGCAACTTTTAATTCAATAATGGTAGATTGTTCCCCTTCAACCATATTTACTTTTACTTCATCTGGGTAATCAACGAGGGACTTTGCGATATATTCAACTAAATCTTTTTCCACAGCAATTACTCCTAGTCTATTCTAACGGCGTTCGAACAATTGTAATATGATGCTTATTTAAAAGTGATTTCACTGTTTGAGAAGGTTGTGCCCCTTTGGCAAGCCATTCTTTAATGCGATCTTCTTTTAATACTACTTGTTTCCCTTCTGCTTCAATTGGGTGGTATTGACCCACTTCTTCAATTGATCGACTGTCTCTTGCAGCTTTTGAATCAATTACTACAAATCTGTAATAAGGTCTCTTCTTAGATCCAAAACGCTTAAGTCTTATACTCGTACTCACTACTTCCTCCTGGCTAACAGCTCTACATGCCCAAGTTTTTCAACATTGAGGCTTGGTATTTCTTATTTTTAGCAACTTTTTTCATCATAAGTCGCATTTTCTCAAACTTTTTCATTAGTCGGTTCACATCCCCGACAGAAGTCCCCGAACCTTTTGAAATTCGCTTTCTTCTTGTTGGCCCTAGTATATGGTAATTTGTCCTTTCCGAAAAGGTCATAGACTGAATTATTGCTTTTTCTCTCTTCATTTCATCCAGATCTATATCATCTTCGTTAATATTCCCTTTTGCTCCAGGAATCATCTCTATAAGTTTATCGATAGAGCCCATACTATTTACTCTGTCTAACTGTTCTAAATAATCAGATAAATCAAATGTATTAGAAGACATCTTCTTTTGCATCTTGATCGCATCTTCTTGGTTAATTGACTCTTGTGCTTTTTCAACAAGAGTGACTACATCACCCATTCCCAAGATACGTGAGGCGATTCTTTCTGGATAGAAAGGATCTAAGTCTTCAATCTTTTCTCCGACTCCAATAAATTTGATTGGCTTTCCAACGATACTTCTCAGTGAGAGAGCCGCTCCCCCTCGAGTATCTGAATCAAACTTACTTAATACAACTCCAGTAATACCAACTTTCTCTTCAAACTCTGATGCAATACTTACAGCATTTTGTCCTGTCATTGCATCTGCTACAAATAGAGTCTCATCAGGGTTGAGTACTTTGTGAACACTCTTAATCTCTTTCATTAAGGCTTCATCAAGGTGCATTCTTCCTGATGTATCTACGATAAGAACATCATACTGTCCTTTCTTTGCAGCACTCAAGGCCCCTTTAGCTACAGCTGCTGGGTCTTTCGTATCTTGTGTGTAAACTGGAACTCCAACCTTTTCACCAAGAATTTGAAGTTGTAAAATCGCTGCAGGACGAACTAAGTCAGCAGCAGCGAGCATAACACGTCGGCCTTGCTTTGTAAGGCGATGAGCGAGTTTTGCCGCAGTTGTCGTTTTACCTGAACCTTGAAGTCCCATCATCAAAATAACAGTTGTTGTGTCGGGTCCTTTGAGGTTGAGATCTTGGTGTTCTGCATCCCCAAGTAATTCGACCATCTTGTCATAGACTATTTTTATAAACTGTTGACCTGGGTCAATTGATTTAAGAACCTTCTCACCTGTCGCTTCACTTAAGGTGTGATTGATAAATCTTCTCACTACACGAAGATTCACGTCGGCTTCTAATAAAGCGACCTTTATTTCTTCTACTGCATCTTGAATATTTTTTTCAGTTATTTTCGACTTGCCACTGAATGACCTGACAATTGAACTAAATTTCTCACTTATTGAATCAAACATTATCCATCCACTAAATTAATCGTTACAATAAAGACTTATACTGTAT
>CAYZUR010000424.1:0-2128 GCA_964481535.1 uncultured Spirochaetaceae bacterium
TTGTTTTTGACCACCACTAAGCATGTTAGGCTTTTTATCTTCATGGCCATCAAGTTGCACGAGATGTAGATACTCTCTCACCTTTTGATCGATAATTGTTTTATCAAGCTTTTTAAGACGAAGAGGAAAAGCGACATTTTCATATACGCTTAAATGAGGAAATAATGCATAGCTTTGAAAAACAGTATTCACATGTCTTTTTTCAGGGGGGAGAGGAAGGATGTCTTTATCATCCAAGAGAACTACTCCAGTATCAGGTGAATCAAACCCAGCTATGATACGCAATAATGTGGTCTTACCACACCCTGATGGCCCTAGGAGTGAGAAAAACTCCCCTTTCTTTATATCAATACTTACATCATCAAGAGCCTTGAAGGCCCCATATGCCCTTGATACATTCTCTACTTTTACATCATACCCTTTCAAATCTTTTCCTCTTCCTCCTCACACCTAAATATTTTTTTAAGATGCTTATTCACTTCAGAATAATTATGATTTACGCGATATGTTTATGGCATTATTTAGTTTAAGTCAATCTCTTTTAGCCTTCAATTTTAACTGTTTTTTTATTATAACCTATAAAAGGAATTAGAAAAAGGATTAGGGGGTAATTATCAAAGAAATTGATATGAATATTAGTAAAATAGACAAATGGGAAATAAGAGGGAATAAGTCATTATCCTAAGAGCTTCAGCAGATGGCGTATATCTAGTAAATGTGTGATTAGTATCTACGAAGAACTCTTTTACTCCCCATTGTATGTTTTAAAATGTATTCAGTTGTTGAATATTTACCTATAGTGACCAAGCCCAATATCGAATTGAGAAATATCGACTGATAGGGGAAATAACAAAAGAGAAGGAAGGCCTTTTTATCTTGAATGTAGGAAAAAGCAAGGATATATACACATCACGATAAAAGTCTTCTCTTATGCTGTAGATATTGTATGCACATGGTAAGCAATTACACTAAAAGCACCTTGTATACTTCAATGCTATATAAAATACTTACCTATATGGTGATTTTTACCATCGATTGTGAATATCTCTACATTACTCTCTATAAAAATTAGGGCTGTTACGTAGTATCTTTATACTTTGCAACAGCCCTTATTATCTGATTTCTTAGGGGTCTTACCCTCTTAATTAGATGCTTCTCTTATACTTCGTATGTTGAACTACTTACATTTCTACCGGTTCCTGTCCAGTTAGTGTGGAAGTATTCACCCATTTTCTTGTCTACTCTTTCATAGGTATGAGCACCAAAGTAATCCCGCTGTGCCTGTAAAAGGTTTTTCCAGGGTAAGGCTTTTTATTCTTGATAGCAATCTTCCTATTCTCCATTTAAAAGATCTGAATTTGACAGCTATGCTGTAATTTTGGGATATAACCCTTAAAAGCACTGAATATATAAACTTATTATGGTTATAACCAGAATAAATGAGTTTACAGAACAAGTTTTTGTGGGTATACTCTATATATGGGGTGAAAGAAATGATTGACAGACCGATGTATTATGAGAGAATCAGGCAATTTATTGATAAGCCTCTCATCAAGGTAATAACTGGAGTGCGCCGATGTGGAAAATCAACAATGATGTTGCTTATCCAGCAACTCCTTATCAAACAGGGGGTCAATAAAGAACAGATTATCTCAATAAACTTTGAAAGCATGTTATACTACGATTTGCGTGATTCTCGTTCTTTGTATACATATGTATCTGGGGCCATCAAAAAAATTACAGGTACGGTATATCTATTTCTTGATGAGGTGCAAGTTGTTGACAACTGGGAAGAAGCAATCAATTCGCTCATTATAGACTTCCCTTCTGATATCTATATTACTGGCTCAAATTCTCAGCTTCTCTCCTCAGAACTCTCAACGCTACTTACTGGAAGATACATCCATATGCAGATGCAAGTACTATCTTTTACTGAAATGCTGTCATTCAGACCCAATGAAGGGAATGTACAGACCCAAGAGGATTTGCTTTGGCTGTATATCAGACGAGGAGGATTTCCTGTTGTACATATTGCCTCTTACGATGAGAGATCAACCTATGCGATCATTAAGGATATCTATGATTCGATTGTGCTCCGTGATGTAGTGCAGCGGTATAACATACGAAA
>CAYZUR010000425.1:0-2117 GCA_964481535.1 uncultured Spirochaetaceae bacterium
TATTGGGCAAATGACCCATCCATGGTTACTCCTAAATGACCGATTTCTGCACAAATGTTTTCCTCACCGCGCAGACACCAGTAACACTTTTTGCATGGGATATGGGGCTCAGCACAGACTCGGCTTCCTACCTGTATATCAACACTCACCTGAGGGTATCTCTGCTTAAATTCAACCTTGGATCCTATTTCAACTACTTCACCGACGAACTCATGGCCCATGGTAACCTTATTGATCGGAGCCTTGCCTATCCAGTCGCCATGAGTATAAATATGTAGATCAGTGCCACATATCCCAGTGGCCAAGATTTTGACAAGCAGTTCATCAGGACCTGGTTTCGGAATTTCTATTTCGACTTTTCGAGCATCGTTGTTTCCAAAATACTTAAACGCAATCATTTTCATATACTACTCCTTTTCAAATCTTTGTTGTGTCAGTTGTGTATCTAGTGGGAAACCCGAGGGTAATATTGACACACGTAACTTCCTATATTTACTTCCTTATTGAGTCCAACAAGCAGCAAAGATTACTCCACTTATGGGAAGTAATATCATAATAGGCCAATATCTCTTTACCATAAGATTCCTCTTGAAAAAAGATATTGTCCCCCACATCAGCTTTTTGTGAGCATAGCTGATAAGAGAGCCATATCTAATTCAACTTTGCCCTTGCCAATAGAGCACCATATTCAATTGCCTGCATCATACTACCGTGATTTGCAATCCCCTTACCCGCTAAATCAAATGCAGTTCCATGATCAACAGAAGTTCTGATAATTGGTAATCCAAGAGTAATATTTATCCCACTCAAAGATGCTTTTTCAGGTGTTTCTTTATTGAAATTGAACCCTACAAGCTTAGTAGGGATATGACCTTGATCATGATACATAGCAACAACAATGTCGTAATACCCAGAATTATGTTTTGCAAAAAGAGAATCTGGTGGAATAGGTCCCTGTGCATCAATTCCCAGCTTAATGGCTTGCTCAATGGCTGGAGTAATTTCTTCAATTTCCTCTCTACCAAATAATCCATTTTCTCCGGCATGAGGATTAAGTCCAGCGACTCCAATTGAAGGATGTAGAATTCCAAGAGTTCTGCAAACATCATTTGATAACTTTATTACTGTCAGGATTCGTTCTTTTTTTACCCTGTCACAGGCTTCTCTTAGTGAAACATGGGTTGAAACATGAGTAACGCGAAATTTTCCATCTGCAAGCATCATAGTGTAATCTTTTGTCTTTGTAAGATGTGCATAAATTTCAGTATGTCCTGAAAATGTATATCCAGCCTTATGAAGAGCTTCCTTGTTTAAAGGAGCTGTTACCGTACCATCAATTTCATTCTTCAATGCAAGGTCGATGACCTTTTCAATGGCAAGATAGGCAGCCTTACCAGCCATGGCAGAAACGCTCCCCATTTTTAGATTGTCAACCATTATAGAGTTCTGATCTAACACGGTAATGATCCCGGAAAGAGGATGAAAATCCCTAATATTTTTGATGCTTTGAACTTTCATCGAAATGCCGACAATTTCGACGGCTCGTTTCATGATAGAAGCATCACCAATGACTATAGGAGTGCAAATCTCTGCAATTCGGGGCTCATTTAAAGCTTTCACAATTATTTCAGGTCCGACTCCTGCAGGATCACCCATTGTAATACCGAGTATTGGTAGTGTATTTTTTAATTGATTCATAAATAGTCCACCCCATACTGAATAAGAAGGTCTGAAATTTTCTTATCCAATTCATTGTTCAAAATAAGAACAGTACTTCTATTATTTTTCACTTCAAAGAACCCATTAAGAGAATTTATCTCTTTACTACTACCTGTTATACCAAGAATAATTGGATGTAGGGCAAGTTTCCTAACAGCATCTTTTTCAAGAGGATTACCCGTTCGAGAAGGAAAATTATTAAGATAAATAGGGCATTTCACTGCATCGGCAATATTCATGTAATGAGTGTACAACCCTTCCTTGGAGCAGGCAATAAAATAGGGGCTGATTGCCGCAATAGAGGAAATATAAGGTATCATCTTTACATATGTCCTCATTTTAAAAAATTTTCCTATAGATAGTCTTGATATCTTCAATGGAGAGCTCTTGAGGTGTGC
>CAYZUR010000426.1:0-2103 GCA_964481535.1 uncultured Spirochaetaceae bacterium
AGGGTCTGATGCTGCCAATAGCATTCCTCTACTCTTTACGCTTCTAAAGTTAGCAGGTTTTAGGTTCTCAACAAGGATGATGTTTTGTCCAAGTAGTTCTTCTTTTGTGTAGTAAGGTACTATTGATGATACAATTTGCGTGGGTTCTGGTGATCCTGTATTGAGTTGAATAATATATAATCGCTCTCCACCTGGGTGTTGTACTACTTCTTCTATTTTTGCAACTTTGAGTGCAACTTTGTTTGTAAATTCTTGTGCAATGTTTACTTGTTCTACATTTTCTTCCACGTTTTTCTCCTCGTTTCTCGATGCCTGAGTGCCACTATATTTTATCTTCAGTTCTTCTATTCTTTCGTCGTCTAATTTTGTAAATAAATGTTCTATTTCTTGTAGTGTGCCAATTCCATGTAATGATCCAAGCATAGCATATGTTGTCTCTTCTGCTTCTAAGAATTGTAATATTCTTTGGCTAGTGGAAGGCATAAATGGGTGTAACAGATATCCAATATCTCTAATTAAGATGGTAAGTGTAAGTAATAATGTTTTTACTTTTTCATTGTCTTCTTTCATGAGCTTCCAAGGTTCTGCGTCTTGAAATGCTTTATTTCCGATAGATGATAAGGTAAGGATTTCTCTCAAGGCATCTCGTAGTTCTGCCTTTTCAAAGTATGCATCTATTCGTGTTTCTGTTTGTTTAATATGGTCAAGTAATTGATGATCTACTGATGTAGTTTCTAATTTTCCATCATAAAAACGATGGATAAATGAGAGTGTCCTATTAACTAGGTTTGAAATATTACCAATGAGTTCTTTGTTTACTTTTTCTTGGAAGTCTTTCCAGGTAAATAAGACATCTGCTTTTTCTGGGCGATTGTAAAAGAGGTAAAATCTCCACACATCTGCTGGTATTTTAGTATCTTGTACGTCATTGCCAAATATTCCTATCCCTAAGCTTTTAGAGAATTTTCCATCTTCATAATTAAGATATTCACTACTCGACATGTGATGTAACATGGTCCAGTCTTGTCCTGTTGCGAGAAGTGTTGATGGAAAAATAACTGTATGGAATGGGATGTTGTCTTTTCCAATAAATTGGAAGAGTTCGGTATTTTCGTTATCAAACCACCATTTTTTCCATTCATCAGTATATGCTGCTGTGATCGAGATGTATCCTATTGGTGCATCAAACCATACATAGAAAACTTTGTGTTCAAATCCTTCTTTAGGTACGGGGATTCCCCATTTCAAGTCTCGAGTAATTGCTCTCTCTTTTAGTCCGTCTCGAATCCAACTTTTTGTTGTTTGTATTGCATTTTTTGCCCAAAAGCCTTCAACGCTTGCTGTGTCTATCCATTCTTGCAATAAGGGGAGTGCTTTGGGGAGGTCTATATATAGGTGTCTTGTCTTTTTTATGATTGGTGTGTTATGGCATACAGAGCATTTCGGTTCTATGAGGTCACTAGGGTCTAAGAGTGTTTGGCAATTGTCACATTGATCACCTCTAGCTCCAACAGAGCCACATTTTGGGCAGGTTCCAATGACAAATCTGTCTGCTAAAAATCTTTGGTCATGTTCACAATAGAGTTGTTCTATCTCTTTTTCACTAATGTAGCCATGTTCATCTACAAGGCGGAAGATGTCTTGAACTATTTTTGTTTGTTCAGCGCTACTTGTTCTACCAAATGAATCAAAGTCGATATTAAACCATTTGTATATATCTCTGTGTATTATATGATAACGGTCACAGAGTTCTTTTGGTGTAATGCCTTCTTGGAGTGCTCGAGTTTCACTCGCTGTTCCATATTCATCAGTTCCACAGACATATAAAGTTTCATACCCTTTTATTCGACAAAAGCGAGCAAAGCAGTCAGCTGATAGAACTTGGATCAAATTTCCTAAATGAGGAATATTATTTACATACGGTAATGCTGAGGTTACAAGTCTTTTTTTCATAAGGAACACTATACTCTTCTGTCCCTTTTTTTTCAATCATTCTATCGGATTTTAGCTATTAGGGGGATAAATTGTTTTTATATTATCCTTTGAGGTTCACGTCAAGTAAAAGCGACTTTGTCATAAAATAAAATTGGAAATATTGGACTG
>CAYZUR010000427.1:0-2090 GCA_964481535.1 uncultured Spirochaetaceae bacterium
TTATTTGTTTCTTACCACCAAACTCAAAAGCAACATGTACTCTTTTATGATGGCGGTCAACTTTTACAATCTCCCCTTTCATATCAAAAAGAGGTCCATCGATAATTTTCACAAGTCGCCCTTCTTCAAACTTCACAGTACTTGGTTTAATTGTACCTTGATGATTATAGACCCACGTAGCATATTCCTCGTTTGGTCCTTTTAAGGATAACGATAAGTCAGGGTTTCTTAATATCTTGTAGGCATTACGTTCTTGTTTTATGAGAAATAAAGGGAATGGAACTTCATCTTCAAGGTAAAGAAAGACATAGCCAGGAATCAAAGGTTGTTTTACTTTACTCCATTTCCCTTGCTTCTTTTGCTGCATGATACGTATAGGGAAAAACACTTCAATCTCTTCATGAAGAAGTTCTTTCACACTCTTTTTTATAGTAAAAACAAGTTGTTCTTCTGACCCAGTTTTACAATATAGACAATAACTTTTCATCAACTATCCTATTATGTGGCGCCCAGGTCGGGTAAACTCTGGAACAAATTCTTGAAGTTTTTTCACAATTTCTTCTGGTTTTAATTGATGAATACTATGATAAAATTGTTCAAATGTTTCTTCATCTAATATCCCATTTACTTTTGCTTTATAGACTTTAGGATTGCCTGTAGCAATAGTATTATCCTGGTCGCTTAGTTTCTCTTCATAGAGCTTCTCTCCAGGACGCAACCCTGAAATAATCACTTCGCTTCTTCCATCACCAAAATATTTGACCAACTTTTTAGCAAAATCATAAATATTTACAGGGTCTCCCATTTCTAAGACCATGGCCTCTCCACCGCTCGCTAATGCTCCCGCTTGGAATACAAGAGAAACTGCTTCTGCAATAGTCATGAAATAACGAATAATATTTTTATCAGTTACCGTGATAGGAAGTCCATTATTCATTTGCTCTAAAAAGAGTGGCAACATAGACCCTCTACTTCCTAATACATTTCCAAAACGGACTGCTACTATTTGAGTTTGAGGAGTATTAAGCATTCTTGCTATTTGTTCACTGACCCGTTTTGTAGCCCCCATTACGTTTGTAGGGTTCACGGCTTTATCTGTGGAAATAACAATACATTTATCTACACTATACTTAACAGCACATTTAAGAACATGATAGGTACCCATCACATTAGTTTTCACAGCTTCTTCTGGATAATATTCCATCATAGGAACATGCTTAAGAGCTGCTGCATGGAAAACAATTTCTGGTCGATATGTGTTAAAGATCAAGTCAACTTTTTCTTTATCTCTCACATCACATACAATTGGGAGAATTTTATCACTAAATTCTTCTTTATAATTATGAAGACGAAGAGAAAGGTCATGAAGCTCTGTTTCATCAATATCGAGGAGTAATAATTTTTTAGGGTCGTACTCTAATAACTGGCGACAAATCTCACTTCCAATAGACCCCCCGGCTCCAGTAATGAGGATTCTTTTTCCATTTACCATTTTCTTTATAGGTTCTCTGTCGAGAGTAACAGGAGATCTTCCTAATAAGTCTTCAAAGTTAATTGATCTAATATCTGCGACATTTTTATTTTTTGTTTCCATTTCAAAGAGAGAGGGAATAATCTTTACATCAACTCCAAAACGCTCTGCGATATCGAGAGCCTGTTTCATATTAGTTCTTGATAAATTAGTAATTCCTATAATAAGTACTTGTACATCTACAGCTCTGAAGATATCTGCCATATTGTCAAGATTCCCAAGAACTCTTATTCCATTAATCATCGCCCCTTTTTTTATGGGATTATCATCAATGAAGCCAACAATAGAAAATTGTAATTTATTTCTAAAATGTTGACGTACTAGTTGCATCCCAATCTCTCCTGCCCCATAGATAAGTGCTTTTGGACTTTGAGAAGTAGAAGCTGCTTTGATTCGATACGTTTGTACTATCCTAAATGCAACACGGTACCCTAATAACAAAATAATTGTATAGGAGGCAAATGGAATATGTTTTCTAAAAACAAGGGCGAAATCTTTAGTCATGATGAGAAAAAAAATTGTAGAGACAATCGTAGCAAAAACAATAGCGACTCCACCA
>CAYZUR010000428.1:0-2087 GCA_964481535.1 uncultured Spirochaetaceae bacterium
TAAAAGTGTAAAATGATAATTCCAATAATATAAAAGATAATAGGAATAGGACCACAGATCAGTTTGATTCCAATATTAGAAAGAGAAGATACTTGATTTGGATTATAGGCAAAAATAGCTAAAATCCATCCATTAAGGGCAAGAGCTAGAGCTTGTCCAATCTTGCTTAAAAAAGTCCATAAGCTGGAAAAGACTCCCTCTCTTCGAATACCATTATGGTGATAGGCATCATGTTCAACAACATCGGGTAAAATTGCATGCGGCATTACGTAGTGAGTTGAAAGCCCTATCCCACTTATCCCCATAATTGAAACAGCGAATATTGGTCCTAGAGCTTCTCCTAAAAGTGAGAAAGAGAGTACTCCTGTTCCCATAATAGCCATTCCTATCATATAACACTTTTTCTTACCAATTCTGTTTGAGATTTTTACCCAAATAGGAATGAATGCAAGCGAGAAAGTTAATAGGAGGATGAGGGCAATTTGGAACAATCCTTCATTTCCAAAGATGTTGGTGAAGAAATAGACCAGTGCTCCCTGAACCATGCTCGTTCCCATGATAAAAAGGGACCAAGGAATGAGGGCTAAAAGGAACACCTTATTTGACAAAGCTTCTTTATAGGTAACTAAGAAACTTTTTTGTGCCTTCACTTCAATTCTTACAGGTTCTTTAATCGCCCAAATAGTAATTAAGGAAGTAATAAGCATCACAGAGCCCATGAAATACCCAATGAAAGTCCACCCTGCTTCTTTACTTGCAAACATATTGATAATAGGAAGAACAGCTCCGGCTCCTACAAATGTGCCAAGAACTGCAAAACTCATCCTATATCCTGTTAAGATAGTTCTTTCGTTGTAATCACTACTTAGTTCAGGCAAAAGGGCCGCGTAAGGAATATTTACCAAGGTATATGCTGTGTTTAATAGACAGTAGAGAAATGTAAGATAGAGAAATAGGGTAACCTGAGAAGATGTTTTTGGAACGGTAAACATCAACCCCATTGCAAAGAATGAGATGATAGAGCCTACAAACATATAGGGTCTACGACGACCCCACCTTGAAACTGTTTTATCTGAGAGGTAACCAGTGACAGGATCTGTTATGGCATCCCATATTTTTCCCACCATTAAGACAGTTCCTGCAAGAGCTGCAGATAATTCAACTACATCTGTAAGGTAATAGAGAAGATAAAATCCTATAACGGTAAAAAATAAATTACCACCCAAATCCCCAATACCAAAGCCAAGCTTAATTCTTCTTGTTAAAGTGTTAATGATGCGTCCCTCTCTTGTGATGTTAATATTTTAGAATTGTAATCTCACTTTCATCCTTTAGCAACAAAAAGTGGTAATATAAAATTAGTGATGAGAATAATAGAAGAATAGGTTTCTATATATTGGTCTACTGATTGAAACTGTATCATCTTTTCTCTCCAATACTTCACTTAAATTACTTGTTTATTAGATTTTTTCTGCTTTTTCGTTGGAAGAGGCTCTCCTGCTTACCCGATACATAATATATCCAGCTGAAAAGATGAATAGGTATCCAATCATACTAAAGAGATCTGGAAGTTCTGCAAAAAAGAATATTCCTAAGATACTTGCAATGACAATTTGAGAGTATTGGTAAATTGAAACTTCTCCTGCAGGAGCATGCTTGTAAGAAGCAGTTAAAAGAAACTGCCCCCCTGCTGCGAATGTTCCTGCAGCTAAAAGGAGAAATATTTGTGAGATAGATGGCATTACGAATTCAATCAGAAGAAAAGGAATACAGATGATTGTTGATATCAGAGAGAAGTAGAAGACTATTGTGTAACTATTCTCTTTATCTCCAAGGTAGCTTACTACCGTATAGGCAAGTCCTGCTACAACAGCAGAAAATAATCCAATTAATGCAGGTGTTGTAGAGGAGAATTGAAATCCTGGTTTGATGATGAGAACAGATCCAAAGAGAGCGAGAATGAGTGATAGTATCTGAATAGGACGAATAGGGTTTTTAAGAAAAATCCAGGCGAAAAGAATCACAAAGAAAGGGCTTAACTTATTGAGCATTGATGAGTCTGCTAAAATGAGCCGATCGATACTATA
>CAYZUR010000429.1:0-2085 GCA_964481535.1 uncultured Spirochaetaceae bacterium
TACTACGACAAAGTCCCTTTTCATTACTCTGGACAATATCACTTTTAAATGAGGTGTTTTTATATTATCCTTTGAGGTTCATTGACGATAGATTCTATCTGCTATACATTAAAGTAGTACCGATTAAATCGGAATTTTCAAGGAGGAGATGCAATGAATAATTCGGATGCGTCCCAAGGAAAGTTTCACCTTAGTCCAAAACTTATTATAGCTATCATTGGCGTTGTTATACTTTTTGCACTAGTGATGAGTAGCTTTTTTGTTGTGGATCAGAGTGAACAGTCTGTTGTCTTGCGTTTTGGTAAATACAATAGAACGGTAGGTCCGGGGTTACAAACCAAGTTACCTTTAGGAATCGATAAAAATTTTAATGTTCCAACTAGAGTCGTTCAAACAATGACTTTTGGTCAAACTTCCCCATCTAATTTAAATTCTAATTTCATGAATTCCCCAACTGGCTCTTCGGCTGGTGAATCGATCATGTTAACAGGGGATTTGAATATTGTAGATGTACAATGGATTATTCAATATCGTATTGAAGATCCAGCAAAATGGCTATTCGAAGTGAAAGAAAAGGATAAAACGATCAGAGACATTAGCCAATCTGTTCTTAATATGTTAGTAGGAGACCTTCCTATTTTAGCAATTATATCTAGTGAACGAACAGCGATAGAAGTTGAATCTCAAGAACGTATGCAAACTGTATTTGATTCTTATGACTTAGGTATTCGAATTGTTACGGTTAAATTGCAAAACATTGTCCCTCCAGCTGGAGAGGTTCAAGATGCTTTTGAAGATGTTAACAAAGCTATTCAGGACATGAACAGATATATTAATGAAGGAAAGCAATCGTATAATAAAGAAATTCCTAGAGCACAAGGTGAAGCAAGTAAAATTATTCAAGTTGCTGAAGGATATGCAGCAGAAAGGGTAAATAATGCCCAAGGTGATGTTGCTAGATTTAATTCTGTTTTAGAAGCTTATTCTTCAAATAAAGAGATTACAGCTCGTCGTTTATACAGTGAATCGATGGAAGATGTCTTAAATAGTGCTAATACAGGGAGTATTACTCTCATAGATAAAACGTTGGAGAATTTCCTTCCCGTGAGCCAGTTTAATACAGTGGGAGGTGAAAAATGAAGAAATTAATCACTACTGGGGTTGTAATATTAATCCTTGTTATCATATTTTTATTATTGGGGCCTTTTTTCATTATTGAAGAAGGTGAATTAGCGGTTATTACCCGTTTTGGGAAAATTGTTAATACATACGAAGATGCTGGGTTAAAGATACGTGTTCCTGTTGTTGATAATGTAATTATTTATCCTAAAAAGATTTTGTCATGGGATGGTGATGCTCAACGTATTCCTACCAAAGAAAATCAATTTATTTGGGTTGATACTACAGCTCGTTGGAGAATTTCAGATCCTTCAATTTTCTATCAATCAGTTGGGAGTATATCCGATGGTATCTTGAGATTAAATGATGTTATAGATTCTACAATTCGTACTATCATCAGTGAGAATTATCTCAATGAAGCGGTAAGAAATTCTAATAACATTAATAACTTAAAAATTGAAGATCAGGTTCAAAATGTAGAGAGTTTAGAAGATTCCGAGCAATTACGTAATCTTACTCGTACAGAAATAGACCAAGAAACAATTTCTGTTGGTCGTGAAGGTCTTTCTTCTCAAATGCTTACTATGACTAGCAATTTTACTGCTGAGTTTGGTATTGAGGTTATTGATATTGTCATTCGTCAAATTAGGTATAGTGATGATTTAACTCAGAGCGTTTATCAAAGAATGATTAAAGAGAGAAACCAGATAGCTGAAGCGTATCGCTCATACGGTGAAGGTCAACAGGCTCGCTGGATGGGTAAAACTGAGAATGATAAAAAGTCTATTATCAGTGAAGCGTATGCAACAAGTGAGGAGATTAAGGGTGTTGCTGATGCTGAAGCTACAAATATCTATTCAACAAGTTATGAAGCGGATCCAGAGTTCTTTGTACTATGGAGAAACTTAGAGTCATACAGGAAGACAATTCCTGCTATCAATAAGATCCTAAGTACTGATATGGATT
>CAYZUR010000430.1:0-2077 GCA_964481535.1 uncultured Spirochaetaceae bacterium
ATATTGAACGGGACGTACGATTACTGACTAACATAAAAAACCTTACTCAATTTGAAAATTTCATCAGACTTCTTGCTGGAAGAATAGGACAAATCGTTAACCTTTCATCCCTTTCTAATGACGTCGGAGTCTCTTCGACTACATTAGCTAACTGGCTATCAATTCTTGAGGCATCATATATCATCTACCGTTTACCTCCTTACCACTCAAATATGAGAAAAAGAATTACAAAATCCCCAAAATTATATTTTGTAGAAACTGGACTGGCTACTTGGTTACTTGGTATACAGACTCCTGAACAATGTATTAGAGATCCTTTATTTGGAAATATATTTGAAAATATGGTTGTTATGGATATAGTAAAACAGCGCGTAAACAAAGGATATGATCCTAGATTATTTTTCTACCGAGATGCAAAAGGACATGAAGTCGATCTAATTTTTGATCAACAACGAGTGCCCTATCCTATTGAAATTAAGTCAGCTATGACTTGGAATGACCAATTTTTAAAAGGAATTAAATGGTTCCAATCAGCAAATAAATCCTCCGGGAAAGGTGCAGTGGTATATTCAGGGGATATAGAATTTGATAGGGAAACATATGTAGTGAGAACCTATCATTCAGATATCCTGACACAATTTGAATAATGTTTCTCAAAATATAGGCTTATGATTTTTCACCTCGTGGTATTACTGATCTTACTTCGTACGTTCTAAGAACAAAAGGTGGACAGTTTCTTAAAAAAACAATTTGTCTCTTCAGTTTATTGCAATATTGGACTTCATTCAGTATGACCAACCAATTACAACAGACTCGTTCCCAGTTTAAATTTATAATTGATTTTTCCTTGTATGGACAACAAATCCTCGTCCCGTTGCATAATGCATCTAACACCACATTAAGCTGAACTTCTATAATAATGGTGATGTAAACCCCATAAAATTGACTTCTTTTGAATTATACCGAATGCAGGAATACTTTCACCTTCTGGAATGTGTTTAGTTCCTTGATGGAGACGTTGTTTATTAGTAAACTTAATCTCGCAGCCAATGATATTGGCTGCGAGATTAAGTTTACGATTCATGAGCACTCTGGAACTAGAAGGAAAATGAAGATTTTATCTGGATTACACCATCACTATTTTCGCTCAAGTACATAAAGATGAGAATAACTAACCCACGAACTGCGTACCACCGATAACAAGATCCTGAGTATCTGCGGGGATGCAAATTTCCCGGATATATCCCGTTTCAACAGGGAATTCAGGAAGACATTCGGCTGTACACCATCTGAATACCGAAAGAACGTGAATTAGTTATAAGAGATTATCCCCTAACAGGAAATCAGTGATATGAATATGCCGGATCCCTTCCATATCATACGTAAAGGGATCGAAGGATATCACGAACCGGGGAAAAGCATCATCGATACCAGAGAATGCAGAGAATTCCCGTTCTCTCGTCTGATCATTTTCCATGAGATAAGCAGCTTGGATATAGGCCCTACCATTCTCGTTCTCGATGATGAAATCAACTTCCCCCTTGAAAGTCTTACCAATATAGACTTGATACCCTCTGGATATGAGTTCATTATAGACAAGAGTCTCTGTGACAAGATTCGATTCCTGTTTGACTCTATTCTTGAACAGGCGGAAAAGGCCCAGATCGCAAGCATACAGTTTTTCCTGTGTTGAAAGAATTTTCTTTCCCCGAATATCATACCTTTGGATCCTGTTGATGATCCCTGCATCACAATAATAGCCTATATAATCATAGACTCTCTGTAATGCCATCTCAGTCATCTCTTTCTCCAACTCCTTCTTGATATTCCTTGCTGAGAAAGTCGATGAAGAATTCGCAAGTATATAGGCAAGAAGCCGTTCAAGTTCAATCGTACCTTTGATCTTATTTCTCAGGATGATATCTTTATACATGGTTGAATCTTTCAGGTTCATCAGTTGGGTGTGTTTATTCTCAGGTTCTTCTTCCTTACATACTAAGGGGAACCCTCCCCATTCCAAATACGATTCAAGCTGTAATCGTGAATCAAGATTCTTGATGTGATCCAGCTTGATGAA
>CAYZUR010000431.1:0-2075 GCA_964481535.1 uncultured Spirochaetaceae bacterium
ACTGATGAAATCAACACCGGATGGCAAGAACATGTTCATTTAGAGACAAATGGAGCTGTAGCCTTGCCAGAGGGAGATAAGTTTGTTGTCTATGCAAGTGCTCAATGTCCTTTTTATATACGAAAATCTATCTCTTCATTGATAAATCGTCCCTACGAAGATGTCATTGTTCGTCAAACTGTAACAGGTGGAGCCTTTGGTGGTAAAGAACACTTCCCTGATGTCTTAGCAGGCCCATTGCTTGTTGCAACATATGTTATCAAAAAACCTGTTCAATTAATATTTGATCGTTTTGAAGATAGTGCCTATTCAGTAAAAAGGCACCCTAGTAGAACAAAGTTTAAAACAGCCCTTGATACACATGGAAATATTACTGCTATGGATATCGATGTTGTCTACAATGCTGGTGGATATGAAACCTGCTCCTACGTTGTTCTTCAGCGTGGAGTCTTCCATGCAACAGGTGTCTATAATATTCCCCATTCAAGGGTAAGAGGACGAGCTGTTGCAACCAACACCTTCCCCTCTGATGCTTTTAGGGGCTTTGGTGCTCCACAAACTCTTTTTGCGGTCGAAGTACACTTAAATCACCTTGCAGATACGTTGGGAGTAGATCCATTAGAACTGAAAAAAAGACACTTCTTGAAAAAAGGGGATGAAACAGTAACAAATGGACACATATATGAAAAAGTAGTCCTCCCTCAAATGCTTACCCAAGTGATGGATGAAAGTAAGTACTATGAAAAAGTAAAACTCTATGAACGGGGCTCGTACAAAGGGATGGGAATCTCTTTTTATAATCATGGAGGCGCTTTTACCGGTAACGGTGAGCAGATGATTATTAAAGCAAAAGTAAAGCTTAGAAAGAATCCTAATAACACAGTAGATATCCTCATTGGTTCTACAGAGATGGGACAAGGACTACAAACAGCTCTCATAAAAATTGTAGCTGATTCGTTAGAAATTGAACCATACAGAGTTCGCTATCCTCAACCTGATACATCAATTGTAGCTGACAGTGGCCCAACTGTTGCCTCAAGGTCAACGATGATAGTTGGTAAAATAGCAGAACGTGCTGCCATCATTCTCAAAGAGAGAATGGGTGAAGAGGGTGAAGTCATAGTTCAAGAAGAATATGAGCACCCATCAGGGTTCCCATGGGATCAAACATCATTTCAAGGGGATGCGTACATTGGGTACGGTTGGGGAGCATGTGTTGTTGAAGTTGAAGTTGACCCACTTACCCTTGAAGTAAATACAAAAGGGATTTGGTCTTCTCATGATGTTGGCCTTGCAATTGATGAACTTATCGTGCATGGACAAATAAATGGAGGGATCATCCAATCTCTTGGATATGCTGCGATGGAAAAACTCGATTTCAGTAGTAAAACTGGATTTAAACAAGTTGGACTCTCTGATTACATTATTCCAACAAGTATGGATTTCCCTACTCAAACATGTTTCCTTGTCGATAACCCATATGAATTTGGCCCCTCTGGTGCAAAAGGAATGGGAGAGTTAGTCTGTAATGGTGCTTCTGCGGCCTATATTGATGCCGTCTCGAGAGCTATTAATAGAACTATTTCTGCAATCCCGATTCCACCAGAAACACTAACGGAGATTATGTCATGATAGATGAAATACGATTTACTCTAAATAATGAAGAGGTAGCCATTACCTGTAACCCACTCAAACGACTCCTTGATGTCCTAAGAGAAGACTTTGGCCTTTTCGGGACAAAAGAAGCATGTGGAGAGGGTGAATGTGGAGCATGCTCAGTGTTAAGAGATGGCAAAATTATCACCACATGTATGGTTCCCATTGGAGCTATTAAAGGATCTAATATTGTCACTATTGAGGGATTAAGAGAGAGCAAAAGAGGGAAGGTTATTATCGATTCTTTTGCTGATGGTGGTGCTGTTCAATGTGGATTTTGTATTCCTGGGATGGTAATAGCTGCTGAGAGTCTTCTCAGCTCAAATCCTCATCCAAGTGAAGAAGAGATTCGACTTGGCATTGCCGGAAACCTTTGCAGATGTACTGGGTATGATTTAATTGTTGAAAGCATTAAATTA
>CAYZUR010000432.1:0-2069 GCA_964481535.1 uncultured Spirochaetaceae bacterium
ATCATACAAAACGTTCATACATATTGAACATTATGTGCGATACACCCATTTTCAATATAAATATCAGTGTAACCAAAAGTTATATTATTGGTTTATAATTGACACCTTATTACTATTTATCTTATATTTTGAGGGTAATTTTATATTTTTTAGGGAGCATCCTGTGTGAAAACAACAAAACAATCACTCTTAACTCTCACAATCATTATTGATGTGATTGCAGTGAGTCTTTCTTGGTTTATTGCTTATTATCTCCGCTTTTACATCATCCCTGGTGGCAAGGGTGATGTCTTTGATACATTCATACAGTTATCTTTTATTGTAGTTGTCCTTTTCATGCTAATCATGAGTCGCAATGGGCTCTATGACTTAGGAATAGAAAAAGCGTGGAAAAAGGAATCCCTTCAAATTTTTAAAAGCTCATTCCAAGTATTCTTCATGCTTGTCCTTGTTCTTTACTATTTTTTCCCTAATAAAGTTAGTCGTATTACCATTCTCATCTATTTTATTATTGTAACTATTGCCCTTATTATTGGAAGAACATATATTTTTAGTAAAATAAAAAAAGGGTATGCAGCAAATCTCTTTCTCACTAGAACTCTCCTTGTAGGATATGGGAAACATATTGAAGAGTATGAGAAAGCTATTAGCTCATCATCAATGAGCGGAATTGCAATTATTGGGCAATATGACAATGGATCATTCAGATTAAAACAATGCCCAACAATTGAAGCAACTAAACTACAGGAAGCAGTAGAAAGAGTTCATGCAGACCATGTAGTTATTGGGTATCCTCCACAAGATTTTGAGAAAGAGACAAAAATGTTAAACCAGGGGTTAGAACTCCCTAACCAGAGAGTTGAACTATTACCGCTCCTCCCTAAATCCTATATTGGAAACAAAGTTTTTGACTATAAGATGATTCCTGTCCTCCATGTAAATGCAGCTGAATTGGGGTTTGTGTCAAGAATCCTAAAAAGAGCTTTTGATATCTTTTCTTGTTCTTTTGCCATAATACTCCTCTCTCCTGTTCTTCTCACCATTACGTTAATAGTGAAATTCTCTTCACCTGGACCTATTATTTTTAAACAAAAAAGGATAACACGTGATGGTAAAGAGTTTGTGATGTATAAATTCAGAAGCATGCGTACTGATATTCCTGAGGGATCAGTTCACTGGACACAGGAGAACGATCCCCGTATAACAAAGATTGGTGCTTTTTTACGAAGTACAAGTTTAGATGAATTACCCCAATTCTTTAATGTTATGGGAGGGTCTATGAGTCTAATTGGACCTCGCCCAGAAAGGCCTGAACTTGTAGAAAAGTTTAATGAAGAAATTCCAGGATATCGAATGCGACATAGACTCAAAGCTGGTATTTCTGGATGGGCACAAGTGAATGGACTAAGAGGAAACACCTCTTTAGAGAAAAGAATTGAATATGATTTATTCTATATTCAAAATTGGACGTTCTTATTAGATATGAAAATAGTATTTTTCACTTTCTTTAGGGGCTTCGTGAATGAAAATGCATATTAATGTTGGAGAAACTAATGGGTAAAAAGATATTTCTTATTACGAGTCTATTATGTATAATAGCTTCTATTTTTGCTACAAGCGCAGAGGATATAAAAAAAGTACTACCAGGACTAGAAAAGAGCGCCAGAGACAACCTCATTGAAGGGGAAATAGTGAGTGATTCAACTATTGGAGGAAACTCTATCGCTCATCTTTACCCCAAAGGATCGTATGGTCAAGCAGATGCAATAAAAGCTGAAGTAGCAGATAACAGCTTTTCAATCACCGCACTTAGCTTCATCCCATATGGACCAAAGCTGAAAGCAATGGATAAAGATGAAAGACAACTGAAGATATTTAATACAATGAGAGCTATCTCCACTCAAGAAGGAATTACCTATATTTCCTATAGAGCAGGAAACCAGCCTCGTGAATTAATTGAAAAATCTCGCTATATAGAGGATCCAAAGAAGCGCTCTAGCGACTTACCCGATCCAGTATCAACAACATTCCCATTAACTGCTGAAAGCTTCGTCTATCAGAAGGATTCT
>CAYZUR010000433.1:0-2061 GCA_964481535.1 uncultured Spirochaetaceae bacterium
CAGCAATTCTTCCCCCTTTCTGCATCATACTTTCTATTCCTAACGCCGCCCCTTTCTTTCCCGGGTGGGCCTAGTGTAGGGTAATTGTTGATGTTACTGGCATGATGATGTGTTCACCAAGAGAATAGACAACAAGAAAGAGGATAACAATGTAGGTATCAGTTGAAGCTAACAGGAGTCCCACTATTCCACTTAACGCAATTGCAATACCTATCTTATAGACCTTTGTTTCACTAAAGCGATACATCGTTGCAAGGATAAACACAAGAAGAAGACCAGGGAGTTCTCTAAAGAATTCTACAATACCCCGTTCAAACTCATCAATATGTACAATCTGTGCTAAGTAGTTATCTTGAACTCCTCTATATAGGCCATGCGCTATACCAAAAAGAATAATAACTGTTAAAAACTGTTTTACTTTTGCAGAATTGAGAAACACTGATTGTGAAGAAGCCATGACTCATCCTTTGAATCTCTCCACTGATTTGAGGGGAGAGAATAGTATTGCCTTAAACATATTTATTGATAGCGTATTGTTTGCCACACTCTCTGGTACTTCTCAAGGTCTTTCCCTAAATCTATCTTTAATTCATAGTTTTCTAATTCACTCTGATTATAGAAAGGGACAGATTCTCTAAATTCATCAGCTCTATTGTTCACACTATTTGGGTAATTAAACTCATCTAAAAAGATTGCGTGAATTTCGGGACGATGGAAAAAGTTGATAAATTCATGAGCCAGATCACTATTTTTTGACCCCTTTAGAATTACCATTGAGTCAATATATAGTGGACCACCGTTTTTGGGAAGAAAGAAATCAATATCTTTCCATCTTTTTTTAGGAACTTCTTCAAAAATTACTTCAGGATACGCATGGCTAATCCAAAACTCCCCC
Organism: uncultured Spirochaetaceae bacterium; assembly: GCA_964481535.1. Classification (GTDB taxonomy): domain Bacteria; phylum Spirochaetota; class Spirochaetia; order Sphaerochaetales; family Sphaerochaetaceae; genus SABI01. The sequence continues at coordinate 896 of CAYZUR010000433.1, forward strand.
TGACTAAAAGCTTTTCCAAATCCTTCTGCGTCGAACTTCACAATATTTGGTTTCCACTTTGTATTAATTAGCTCACCAGCTTCTTCTAATTCTCCCATATCGATTGAGTTCACTGAATATCCTAAGGTAGTGAGAGCGATGCCCATCACTTCATTCATATCATCAAGGAGCTGCATTCTTCCCTTGTATGTGTTGTTTTCAAATATAGTCCAATCTTTTACATAATCTTTCACCTTTGATGTGTTCACTGCAACCCCAGCTGCTCCTATGAAATAGGGGACAGAATAGGCAAAATTAGGATCGTAACTAAGAGATAGTTTTCGAGCTTTATTGTTAATATAAGAAAGATTAGGTAATTTAGCATGGTCTAATGGTTCGAGCATCTCTAACGTAATCATAATAGAAGTATAATCAGCTGACGGGACAACAATATCATATCCCCCATTAGATGCTTTTAGTTTTGCAAACATTGCTTCATTAGAAGCATAGTTATCAATAATGACCTTTGCATTAAACTCTTTTTCAAACCTATCAATTATCTCATCTGGAGTATAGTAGGTCCAGTTATAGAGGTAGAGTGTTCTTTTTCCACTCTCCTTGTTACAACTCACCAACACTACACTCATTACAAGAATACTCATTACAAAAAGCACCACAATTCTACTTACTCTGTTTCCCAATTTCGCTTCACCTCCATATCTACTCTAATAGTAGATATTACCTTTGTATGTCGATATAAAAATACCATACTTAATTTCACCATAATGTTCTATAGCTATTTCAGATGCTTCTCTTCTAACTTCTCTCTATAGAAAGAAACAACCCTTTCATTCTCTACATTATAGGTGACAAGGTAGGTTGCAATTCTCCAGTCATTGTTATGTAGTGTAATTTCTGGTTGCCCCGTATTTTGTTCTGCAATAAAGAACCCACTGTGGGCGATGAGAAATTCATTTGCAATGGATGGAGGAAAAGATGCTTGAATAGAACTATACCAATTAATGAAATCACTATTATCTGTAGTAAGAAACATCTTATCTTTATGATGGGTAAATCTATTAAATGCAATCTCTCGGGGTGGTGAAGGGAAGCTTTTATTAATAATCGTATTGATTTGAGCAGAAACACAAATAATAATGGAAGGGGGGAGTATGAGGGGTGTAATA
>CAYZUR010000434.1:0-2050 GCA_964481535.1 uncultured Spirochaetaceae bacterium
AAAGAATTCCCCATATTGAAAAAGGGTCCGGTATTGTTTATAGAATGCTATGTGTTCTTTTATCTGTTCTTTCTCTTTTTTAGAGAGGGTTAATAGATCTAATTCATACCCTAATACCCCAAATGAGGCTACATTGAACCGTGTATCGAGGGTAGTATTCCTTAGTGTTTGATGATTTGGAATAGAACTCACGTGATTTGAAATAGTACTAAGAGGATATCCACAGGCGGTTCCTTCTTGAATGAACATTCTTGTGTAGGCATCTGTGTTATCACTTGTCCATGTTTGACTCATAAATGAGAGCATTCCAAGGTCAAATCTATTACCACCACTTGCGCAGGATTCAAAGAGGATATGAGGAAATGCTTCAACACATCTTGTGAGGAGTTCATATAAGCCAAGAACATATCGGTGAGTGAATTCACCCATGTTAAATCCATCTTGCCCACTGTAGAGGTCACTGAAGGTGCGATTCATATCCCATTTTACAAAATCAACTTCAGCTACTCTCCACGTTTTACTCAATGTATCAAAGAGGTAATCTCTCACATCTTTTCGGGTGAGATCGAGTAGATACTGATTTCGAGAAATAGATGGTTTTCTGTTTGGAATTTGGACGAGGTATTCGGGATGTTCTTCAAATAAGGTGCTTTTTTTACTAATCATCTCTGGTTCTACCCAAAGGCCAAACATAAGGCCTAGGCTATGAAGTTTCTTTGAGAGGGAAGTGAGTCCATTAGGGAATTTCTTTGTATTTACCATCCAGTCTCCAAGACTAGTGGTATCATCCTCTCTCACCCCAAACCAGCCGTCATCTACTACAAATAATTCAATTCCTAACGAAGCCGCTTCTTTTGCTAACATGGTAAGAGTCGTCTCATCATAGTTAAAATAGGTTGCCTCCCAATTGTTGAAGGCAATAGGACGTTGATGGTATTGCCATTTTCCTCGAACAATGTGGCTATTAATAAATTTCTGAAAATGATTGCTTATTCCATTAGACCCTTCATGAGTGAAGGTGAGAATAGCTTCAGGAGTGTGAAACTTTCCCCCCACTTTTAACTTCCATCTAAATGTAGCTGGATTTATTCCACTAAGTATTCTTACTTTATTAAACTGGTTTAATTCAACAATCTCACTATGGTCAGCGCTATATAAGAGGTTGAAACCATAGCATTCTCCTTGTGTCTCATCACTTTTATGATCACTTACCATGATAAAAGGGTTGTGTTTAGAGGAACTTACTCCACTTTTGCTATCGTTAATATGAATTCCTGGAGTAATTGTCCTTCTATGTTGGAATCTCTCTCGAGCCCATGCTCCATCAAATGTGGTAAGGTCTAGGTTTTTTCGGTTAAGGTCGAGTTGAAGGCTCATAAATCGTTCGATAGAGACTTCTTGAGGTGAGTTGTTTGTTAAAGATGATTTACGAACAATCACATCTGTTGCATCAAAGGTCGTATAATAATGTTCTATTTTAAGATTAGTTGTTTCATCAACTGTTACAATAACTAAGGTCATTGCAGTTCCATTCTCTATATAGGACTCTGGCAAGCCACTGAAAGAACGGGGTTTTCCATTAATGATGCGGTGCTCTAGATAGAGAAAATCCCCACAGGTATTTCCATCTATTCCTCTTACTACAATGGCAGGTTCTCTATAATCTCCTTTTCCCGTAGCAGAGTATTCTAGGGCAATATTATCGAGGGTATAGGTTGGGTGCTCTTCATTATACGAGACCATGTTCCCTTTGCTGATTGTGTGCTTGTCGTACATTGCAAGAAAGTTGTCATTATCTTTTATACTACGCCCATAATAGAGGTGCTCGAGATGATTTGTTTCATCTACACGAAATATATAGGTGGTATTTGCTGTATTGAGGATAAAATGAAGCTTTTTTTCAATGATCATATGCCGCTCCTAGAATTGAATTTATTGTTGTTACGTAACTATCATGGTACAATAATGGTTACATACAGTATAGCCTGCTTAAAACAATTTTTCATCTGAGTTCTATTATCTTTTTTAAGCAGAGTCGTTATGCATATTG
>CAYZUR010000435.1:0-2045 GCA_964481535.1 uncultured Spirochaetaceae bacterium
GGGGCCGCCGGGAACCGGTAAGACCCAAACCATCCTGAACCTGATTGCCAATATATGTGCTATCGATGAAAAGGGGGGTGTTTTTGGAGACACTACCCTCTTTCTCCTGAAAGAGTACACTAACCATTACATCGGTAAAGCTCATTATATTTGAAGAGAAGGATACTGAAAGGGGCCAGATTCTCTCATTTCTTTGATATTCTCCCCATGTAATATGCATACTATATGGGGAGATAGTTTCTATGGTGTTTAAGGTAGTAAGGGCTGTTTCTTGCCACTGTAGATATTGAAAAAGGTGGTCATCTACTTCACTCACCAATGAGTTATAGAGGATATCAATTTGTGTATCCATTAACAGGGTAAGCGCTTCAGTTTCTTCTTCTACCCTTTTAGAGAACTGATCACTAGGCTCCCATATGTGTGCTTCTAATGCAGAAATTTCAATAAAACCATCACTAAATGATTTTTGGATGTCCACCACTTGTGTATCAAATTGATGCTGGTAAGTGTCAACAATTGAATCAATTGAAATTTCAAGAAGGTGAACTGTTTGCATGAGAGTGATGGGATTTTTACTCGTAGAATCTGTCTCTAATTGTTGTATCTCAGCAACACCGCTTGCAAAAAGAGAGCTGAACATTAGCAATAAGAGAAGCGATGTAATGTGTGTCTTTTTCATCTCTAAACTCCTAATAACTCAAATATATTTCAAACACAATACATTGAGGAATGAATTACATCAATATAGAAAAATCATTTAGATCAAACGAGAAGTAAAAGAGCCATTGCTCTGATCTAAGTGGAACAAATGAGGTTAATACACACATTACAATAAGGGAGTCATATACAGAGGTAGATAGGTGATGCCATCTTCCTCTTTTACATCACGTGTATGCAGTACATAGGAAGTATGCAGTTGCTGTGCATATTTTGTCCTAAACTTTTTCAGTGAAGATAGCGTGTAATGCTTGCCCGATTTTACCTCGATTGGAGAAATGTTGTGCCTGTTGCTGATTTTATTCTTTGCAATCAGAAAATCAATTTTCATCCGAGAGGCAGCATCATCACGGGATGAAGAGGAATAAAAATAGAGCTTATGATTGTTTGCTACCAACATCTGCGCCACTATATTTTCCATAATCATTCCTAGATTAGTTTCCAGTTTATCAAAGAGGATCTTTTTGTAGATTTCTTCACTCACTATGCCGTTTTCATCGAAGGCGTGACTTATAAGAAGTCCTGTATCCGCCATATAGCATTTGAGCGTCACACGGTCCATGTTGAGTCTCAATCCAATATCTGGTGCGCTAGAGTTGTAGCACATGTTTGTAATCATAGCATCACTTAGCCAAAATAATGCATCTTCATAATCCCGCATCCGTGCTTCTTTTTGCAATGATGACAGCTTGAATTTTTTATTGTGTTTTTGCAGTTGTGCAGGAATATCCTCGAAGATCTGTATAACCTTCATTTCATATCCTTTGGCGTGCTTCACAATGTCAGATCGATAGAGCTCAAGAATATCCCGTTTTACCCGGTCCACCTTGGCAAAGTCATGAGTACTCACATATGCTTTAACTGCTTGGGGCATTCCTCCTACAATGAGATACTGCCTGAAATAGTCCATGGCTTTTCGATGAAGGGCTTGTCCCATAGGTTTCGTATCTTTGAAACATTTTCTGATGAAGTCCATTAACGTATCATGTTCGAGAGCCCACAAAAACTCCTCGAAATCCAGAGGATACATGCTAAGGTGACGTTCTTCTGAGGGTATGACAATGTCCTCTACATGCTTTTTTATGCTCATAAGGGAACCGGTTTCAATATAGTCATACCGACCATCAGCTACAAGATACTTAATTGCTGCCCGTGCCCTTGGAAAAAGCTGCACCTCATCAAAGATAATTAGTGTATTGCGTTCATACAGTTTGACATTATAGTAATTCGAAAGATACAGAAATAGCATATCCAGATCTTCTAGGTAGTTGATGAAAAGGTCCGTGACCTCCTTGCTGACACGGTTGAAGTCGATCATGATATAGGTT
>CAYZUR010000436.1:0-2015 GCA_964481535.1 uncultured Spirochaetaceae bacterium
TTTGTGGTGTTCGTATTGCCTCTTTAATAGACTCTTCGAGGAATTGATAGTAAGCGCGCCGCACTTCCTTTAATAGAGATAGAGGGATGAATAGTTTAGAAAGGGAGAGTGTTGTAGTATTTTCAATAGTAATATCTGATGCAATTACCTTCTCATGGAGCCCTGTTGTAAAGATCGTTTCAATGTTTTGAGCTAACGGTTGTTCCTTTCTTGCTTCACTTATATCAATTGGATAATGTTGTGTAGTATCTACTTCTAGCCAGAGGGGGAGATGAGAAGATGTTAAGGTAATTCCTTCTCTATCAATTTTCAGGGTAAGAGAGAAGGGGTATCTATAGGAATTGTAGTGTCCTTCATCTATTTTTTGTAAAGAGGCATTATGAAGTGAGATCCTCCGTAATTCCATTGGATAGGTGAGGGGGTAGGTCCCAGGTATTTCAATATAGCCTGTTTCTCCGCTCTTTATTGAATTAATAGGGTCAAAAGATCTGTCTAATAGCTCTCGTGCACTAAACTTTATTGCCTCATCCCTCTTTCCTCTTGTGGTATAGGTGATAAGGAGTCCATCACGCAGCGCGATTTCTTCCTCTGCCTTAATAAGGTAGTACCCTCTTAATTCTTTTGATTCTTCAATAACAGTACCTACCATTACCCCATAGTGACCAGGGTAGGTGGTGGTGATAAGAGATGGGGTTGTACGAATGCTGCTTGGATTTGGTTTGTCATAATCTGATAGCCATCCACCGCTTTGCATTCTTGCAAAAGAGGTATTCATTTCATCTTTAACAGTCTTTATTTTATCTTCATTTTCTTCACCATCAATCAACATTCTGTAATATGATGTAGCAAGGGCAACATATTCAGGGCTTTTCATTCGTCCCTCAATTTTTAGTGAATCAATTCCCATAGAGATGAGGTGTTGTATAGACTCTTTTGGAGTACTCAAGTCTTTCATTGAGAAAAAATAGCCTTGTGTTTGTTCTCTCTCCTGTTCACTTGTGAACCATGATCTACAAATTTGGGCACAAGCCCCTTTGTTTGCACTCCTGTCGGTAAGGGTGCTACTTGCCATGCAGAGGCCTGAAAAGCCATAACACATCGCTCCATGGATAAAGACCTTTAAAGAAACATCAGGACACGATGATCTGATATTTCTTACTTCTTCTATTGTGAGCTCTCTTGCTAATACTACACGAGAAAATCCTAACTCTACTAAAGCTTCTACCCCTTTTACACTATGGACGGCTAGTTGTGTACTTGCATGAAGAGGGAGGGTGGGGAAATCGTTGTGAATAATGGAAGCGAGTCCTAGATCCTGCACGATTATTCCATCAACTTGAATGAGTTCTAAGCTTTTTAGTAGAGGAATCGTCTGAGCTATTTCATCATCATCTAACAGGGTGTTTATTGTAATATAGATTTTTTTATTTGCTTCGAGACTCAAAGTCTTAAGCTTAGCAACCTCTTCTAATGTAAAATTCTGTGCCCCCGCGCGGGCACTAAAAGAGGTAAGGCCTAGGTATACAGCATCTGCTCCATGCTTAAATGCTTGCAAGGCTGATGCAAAAGACCCAGCTGGTAATGTTAATTCAATCATCTCTTTGTTGTTTCCCTCTTTTTTAATTTTTTCAGAATTTCTTCATGTTTTGATTCAGTAAGAGGATAGAATAGCATAGGAATGATTGCAATGGTGCAAGCAATAAAGGGGAGTAATGAGATTACGTTATGGATTCCATTAAGGGCACTTTGCTGTTGTATCTGATTTGCAACAAATCCAGTGCTCATTAATATCATCCCTGTAATCCAGGCGATTGCAGCACTAGAGAGTTTTACCATGAAGGTTTGACTTGAGAAAATGAGCCCTTCCTGTCTTTTTCCCACCTTGAGTTCAGCATATTCAATAGTGTCTGCTAGCATACTTGTTTGCAAGACTAAAGGAGCTGCCATCCCAATAGAACTAATACAGTTCCAAATCAATACAGCGGTTAAACTTTCCCATCCTGATAAATAAAATC
>CAYZUR010000437.1:0-2014 GCA_964481535.1 uncultured Spirochaetaceae bacterium
TAAAGATAATTGGTCATCTAGGAAATTTGAGTGGAACTTTTATGAGAAGTCCACAGTAATGTTAACATCCAAATCGAGATCACAGAGAGATAAATATTTATTAAATAAATAAATATGTAATAAGTTCAGATCTACAGTGTTGGTTTTGTCCTTCTTATTATATCTAATGCCATGTAAGAAATGGAAAGAATGTGGGGAAAGTTATAGGAAAAGCATAATCCAGTTTATCAATGTTTTGTATATAAAAGAATTTGAATTAAATATCGGTACTTTTTAATAAAGAACGTTGTTGCTTTTTGGGTTCACAAAAAGGAGAATGTATAGAGTATGAAAATGGTTAATAGTTTCAAAGGTTGAGTGCAGGAGTATACATAATATTATGAGCAATAGATTGTATGTGGGGGTCACAGATTCCAGTTGGTATGAATATTTGACGGAGCACAATGAGCAACTTGAAGAAGTGAACTTTTGGCGTCCCGGAGGCAATAGTGTCTTTAGTGCACTTGAACCTGGTGATATGTTTCTATTTAAACTCAAAAGTCCTATTAATGCAATTGTGGGGGGAGGGTTCTTTTTAAAATATATAGTGCTTCCAACCTATCTTGCTTGGAAATCGTTTGGGATTGAAAATGGGACCAATTCATTATCTTCTTTGGACTCTATGATACAAAAACATCGCAAAAGGGAGAACACCTTACAAAGGAATCCATCGATCGGTTGTATTATTCTTACCTCACCTTTTTTCTTTCCAAAGGAGAGTTGGATAGAGCAGCCTCAAGACTGGAAAGCTAATATTGTACAAGGAAAAACGTACAATATGGATCAAATGCCTGGAATGATGCTGGCTAATCAAGTTATGGAAAGACTCCAAAAAGGAAATCTAGAGAATAAAGCTAGTTATGTTGCTTCTGGTACGTATGATGAACAACCAAGATATGGCAACCCCATAATAAGTAGAAATAGAATTGGTCAAGGAAGCTTTCGAGCTTTTGTTTCAATCGCCTATCAACACCGAGGAGCAATTACTGGCGAAAGGACTCTTCCTGTTCTAGATGCCGCTCACATAATTCCTTATAGTGAAAAGGGAACACATGCTATTAGTAATGGACTGCTACTACGAACAGATATTCACAATCTTTATGATAGTGGGTATATAGCTGTTGATGATTCATACAAAGTAATGGTATCAAAAAGGCTTTTTGAAGACTTTGGGAACGGTAAAGTCTATTACGCATATGATGGACAACCTCTTAGTGTTTTTCCTCAAAAGCAAGATGAATCACCTGATAAAAAAGCATTAATATGGCATTGTGAGAGAATTTTTAAAGGATAGCTAATAGACTCCTCAAGCATGCAAAACCTTTTTTCTCCAGCATGGATGTAGACCCTATATCGGTATCCTTCTTTTATTTTCCCTATGAGTCAAATTTATCCATTTATCGGTTGACTTAATTCTATGATTTCCTTAACACTCATACCCATACGTTTTATTGAATATATGGGAGAGGGAATGTCCACATTTATTATAATAAGTGCCACTATTGGATATATGGCAGAGAGCATCTTTGGCTTTGGTGGTTCTGTTATCACCTATTTAATCTTAACTCAGCAGATGAGTCCAAAAGAAGTGGTTACGATGTTACCAGTTTTTGCTCTAGTTGGTTCCCTCTTTGTATTGCTAAGTGATTATAAATCAGCTAAATGGGCCCTTATTGGAAAAATCTCTCTCATCAGTATGCCAACTCTTATTCTTGGAACATTCTTTTTAGATAGTCTTCCTGAAACTACATTAAATCTTTTCATTCTTGTGATTATCCTTATTTATGGGGTCAATCTCATTATTGGAAAAAATCCTTCTGTTCCAGACAAGCTCCGCTATCCCCTATATGCCCTCGCGGGATTCATTATAGGAGCTACGAGCCTTGGAATATTTTTTGTCCCTATTATTGGTTCCCTATTTGATGATCAGCGCTCCTTTAGAGCTTCCTTAGCACTTTTGTGGGTAATAACAGGA
>CAYZUR010000438.1:0-1995 GCA_964481535.1 uncultured Spirochaetaceae bacterium
TCTTCTACTATTCGGGTCATGGGATGGGAAACCCAAATATGCCTTACATCCGTATACTGGCTACTTAGTAACTGCAGAAAGCGAAAGTAATGAATCCTACACACTCACAACTATCGATGATTTACATGGTGCTTTTGAGACCATCCCTGGAATAAAAATAATCTTATTAGATACCTGTTTTAGTGGAACGCATGTTGCACCATACCCTAAAAGTGATTCAATCGTCTGTCCTTATTACCAAGGTGATACATTTTATCTCACTGCTTCAATGGAAGACCAATTTTCTAATGAATTTGAAATAGGAGATGATATCTATGGCTACTTTACCTCTAATTTTCTCTCCTCTATAGGATGGAACAACACGGGTAATACTTTTATAGACGTATGTGAAGGCAACTCAATAGATGAGAGAGTCCCTATAGAAATGAAGGGGAGAATAGGTGAAGATTTCTTGAATAATTTACCTGTCCACATTACCTTAGAAGATATTGCCTCTTCTATTTATATAGGTGCAGCATATACAGAAGATTATGGATTAATATATCAAGAGAAAAAGATGACAAGTGGTCCAACTAATGTCTTATTATTTAGTAAAGATTGGAAGTGAATTAAGAAATCTGCATCGCTTTGATAGCATCTATTTCATCTCGAAGGACTGCTGCCATTTCAAATTCTAAATTCTTTGCATGCTCAAGCATCTCTCTTTCAAGATCTTTAATATATTTTTTCCTATCACTTGCTTTAAGAAGATTATATTTACTTTTAAGAACAGAAATATCATCTTTTTGAATCTCTTCTTTTTCAATCTTCTCACGCTGGATAATATCTTGAATTGCTTTTTTAATGGTTGTTGGAGTGATATTGTGTGCTTCATTATAGGCTGTTTGAATCTCTCTACGGCGTAGTGTTTCTTCAATAGCCTCTTTCATCGCAGTGCTCTCTTTATCTGCATACATTATAACATGACCATTTACGTTTCGAGCAGCTCTCCCTATTGTTTGAATGAGGGCAGTAGCTGAACGTAAGAAGCCAATTTTATCAGCATCAAGAATTGCTATTAAGGAGACTTCAGGAAGGTCGAGTCCTTCCCTGAGTAAGTTAATTCCAACAAGGACATCATAGGTTCCTAGTCGTAAATCTCTCAATATTTCAACTCGTTCAATAGTTTCTATTTCAGAGTGGAGATAACGAACTTTAAGCCCTAAATTTGCTAGGTAGTCGCTTAAATCTTCACTCATTCGTTTTGTTAGGGTAGTAACAAGCACTCTCTCTTTAGCAGCTACAGTCTTTTTTATCTCTCCAAAAAGGTGTTCCATCTGTCCCTTAGTGGGTCTCACTTCAATGAGAGGATCAAGGAGTCCTGTTGGCCTAATTACCTGCTCAACTACTTGGAGAGACTCTTCAATCTCTTTTTTTCCAGGAGTGGCTGTAACATAGATTCTCTGTTCACAGGTGGCATCAAACTCTTTATAAGTAAGAGGACGATTATCGAGGGCAGAGGGAAGTCTAAACCCATAGTTCACAAGATTGAGTTTTCTTGATCTATCCCCTTCGAACATTGCCCCAATTTGGGGAATTGTTACGTGGGATTCATCAATGAACGTGAAAAATCCTGGCGGGAAATAGTTCAATAATACTGGAGGTGGTTCGCCCTCTAATCGCTCTCCTAATGGACGCGAATAGTTTTCTATTCCGCCACAATATCCGATTTCTTGGAGCATCTCTAAATCATATTCAACTCGTGTCTTTATCCTCTCTGCTTCGAGAGGTTTCCCTTGTTCTGTAAAATAAGCGACTTGGTCTTCCATCTCTTTTTTGATCTTTCCTAACGCCTTTTTTACTTGTTCTGGAGGCATCACGAATTGCTTTGCGGGATAGACACTCACTGAAGACTCTTTCTCAATGACATCCCCAGTAATAGGTTCAAACCATTCAAGAGAATCAATCTCATCCCAAGCGATATTAATTCTGAGACCTACTTCTAAGTACGAGGGA
>CAYZUR010000439.1:0-1988 GCA_964481535.1 uncultured Spirochaetaceae bacterium
AGTGTTTGGGACTATACAAAGGTCTATCAGGGTAGCTCATCATCGCTTCTACAATAGAGAGCTGTTGTTGCCAGTCGTTGGGAAAAACTTTCTTTAAAGACAACCATACACCACTCTCTTTTGCTGCAGTTTCAAGTAAAGCAATAAAACCAAACATTTTGGATTCATAAGTATCAACATCCCCTCTCGTGTAGAGAGAAAAATATGGTTCACTTACTAATCCTGTCTCCAATTGTTCCTCTGGAGAGAAGGATAGAAAAGCCTTATTAGGCTCAAACAACCCCTTACTATCTATCTTTCCGATACACTTTTTCTTTACTTCGGGGTAATTCTGGTCAGGAATATAGATTGAATGCCCCCAGTAGAGGTATGTAGTGTTTGTTTCTTTGTTTTTATGTCGAATAAGCTTGTTTTTTCTCATAGTATATGTATAAGATTGTACATAGAAAAAGACAATAATGTCAAGCTCTAGATAGATAATAATTCGTTTAAAGATAGTAAATTATAATGTTAATATGTGTGTGAAATGAAGACTATGTACAAATTTCAGTAAATTCAGGTTATAAGAAAATTGACTATTTCAGATGTCACTAGCTTAGTTGGAGCCTTGTGATAATTATAATCACTCACAGATAAATCTCCATCATTGTAGTAATATCACCATCATTATTATCTGAAATGATGGTGGTAATAGTAGTGATGTTTTTATCTTTGTCCCCTCCCTTGGGGTGAAAAATAGACTCATTAAAGACCTTTCTGAGAATCAGGTCCAAGATAAGATTTTAGAACTTTGTAATGTCCACTTTTATCAGATCCTATACGTTGTATATATTGTTTTTCTCTCAGCTCTTTCAAAGCTCTTTGTATAGTCCTAACAGTCACCTGCAAATCGTTGGAAATATGTTGCTGTGTCAGTCTTTCATTGTTTTCAACAGCTTTTAAGACAAGTATAGCATTCTCTGAAAGTACAGTGTGATTAGTACTTATCCCGACATTTACTCCGACATTATTTTTTTTGCTAAGAATATCCATGGGTCATTGTTGTATTGGAAGTGTACAGAGATGAAATGATCTGAAATGTCGAAGATATCCTTGGAGTAGGCTCTCAGGATCTTCTTCATCCCTGACCCAAGCTGTTCGCATAGATCAATATCAGAGAATATTCTCATGAGTCCTCTGAAAAATTCATCTTCTGTGAGCCCCACAGGAAGTCCTCCGGTTGAAATTACTAGAGATGATCATCGTATATTTCAAATACAGGATATGATCCGTTTATATAATCATTGTGAATGATTGTGTTCTGTAGTGTAATAATATTAGATTGAATAATATATACAGTAACACTACAAGATAGAAAAGAGGTTAAAATGAATATTCAGATAATACAGTAGAGTATTTCTAATAAATCTAATGCAAAGCTCATTGCTACACACCTCAAAGCTATCTATCCAGTGAACAGATTCCTACAATTATGTGATTGCTAGAAATGACAGGCTTGAGTCAATAATGATGAGTTATTACTTAAAATCAGATTCAACAATTTCTGCGTCAACTGCAGCTGCACTGATAGCCTTGATTCCGCTGAGACAACCCTGTTTTGAATTGTACCCTTCCTCCGCCATGGCAATATTCTGCCCGTTACCAGCCATCAGCCGGTAGCGATACAAGTCAGCTTTGTCAAAATAGACCTCATACTTGGGGAACTTTTTCTCCTCTATATCCTGCAGTGTCTTATCCTCAACGTGTGATAACGCATTCTTCTTGATTGCATCAATCCCCGCTTTGCAGTTGCTAAGATTTGCATAATTCTGACTGGTGAGTACTGTCTGATGATTTCCTGCAAGTAAACTGAATCGATAGAACCCCTTGGGTGTTTTTTTGATAACAAATTTTCCGGCCATAACGGCCTCCTTATAAAAATCATTAATATTCTTAAAACCATCATTTGCACAGAGTTGGTAGAAACAGCAAAAGAAGCTTTATTTTGA
>CAYZUR010000440.1:0-1985 GCA_964481535.1 uncultured Spirochaetaceae bacterium
CTCACTCTAATTGGCATAAAAACCCCATTTACTTTTATGTTGAGAGTAGAAGAGAGGGCACTAAGGTGTTCTTCTATCACCTCATCGGCCTCTTCTTTATGGTGAGTAAGTATTTCATATGCTCCTTTAAGAGCTTCGTATGTTTGTTCTAAACTCTGTTTTTTAGGAACTAAGTCCGTAACATCTTGTACTTCATCGTCTGTATAGAGGAACTTTACCATTTCAATAACATCACTCAATACTTTAAGGCGTTCTTTAATGAGGGGAATTATAGAGAGGAATTTTTCTTTCTCTTCACTACTACACTCAGCAGAGATATAATTATTTGATTGCATGTATGGCAATAACAGACTCATGAGTTCTTCATCACTTTTTTCTCGAATGTACATTCCATTATACCAATCGAGTTTTTTGTAATCAAATACTCCAGGTGCTTTATTGATTTTCTCTAAGGTAAAAACTTCACACAGTTCATCTTCGCTAAACATCTCTTTTTTATCATCAAAAGACCATCCTACCATTGAAACATAATTTAATAGAGCTTCAGGTAAATATCCTTTTTCTTTAAAATCTTTCACCGCAGTAGAACCATGTCGTTTGGAAAGTTTCTTTCCATCTTTTCCCATTACCATAGGAAGGTGACAATACAGAGGTGGTGTCCACCCAAATGCTTCATAAATGAGTATGTGAAGGGGGCCAGAAGGAATCCACTCTTGTGCTCTCATGATGTGAGTGATGTTCATCATATGATCATCTATAACATTAGCAAGGTGATACGTTGGAAAACCATCACTTTTTAAAAGAACAGGATCTGGGTTCACATCTTTATTCTTTCTTGTGATGTCTCCCATGAGAACATCATGAAATGTAGTTTTTCCGTCAGTTGGAACTTTTAGTCTGATAACGAAGGGCATCCCCTTTGATTCATTCTCATCAATCTCTTGTTGATTAAGGCCTCGACATTTTCCATCATAACCAAGTTGTTTACTTTTAGCTGCAGTTTGTTCTTCTCTTAGGGCATCGAGTCTCTCACTCGTGCAAAAACACTTATAGGCTTTTCCTTTTTCAATGAGTTCATATGCTGCATTGCGATAAAGTTCTGCCCTCTCACTTTGAATATAGGGCTCATATGGGCCACCTTGAACAGGTCCTTCATCAGGATTAATATTGAGCCAAGAGAGAGTTTCATAGAGGTCTTGTATAGATTCATCTGAAGAGCGACCTTGGTCAGTATCTTCAATACGTAAAATAAATTTACCTTTTTGAGAACGGGCAAAAAAATAATTAAATAATGCTGTCCTGATTCCTCCAATGTGTTGTAACCCTGTTGGAGACGGGGCATAGCGAACTCGAACTTCCATATAATCACCACCTAACATCTATTAATAAAAAAGGATTGTATACTGATACGTTTTAACGTAAAAACGCAAAAGTAGCAACAACCTCCTTCCCTAGGAGGGGATGAAATGTGGCATTGAGGAGCCTCAAGAAGCCTATAGAGGTAATGTATAAACAATTTTCAATAATTTTTCTAAAAATACTAAAAATCTATGTAAGACCGATTACCAGTGCGCCTATTATAAATGAAATAAGAATCTAGAGATTGTTCTCTTATTTCATTTTTATTATAATATTGAAATATAGAGTTAATATAATTGTTTTATTTCATTTTTTTTGTTATTCTTACAATAAGAATCATAGAATAAGAATCATTATTACATATAAGGAGAATCAAATTGAATATACGCTCTGGAAAATACAGAATAAATCTAACAGGTGAAGCCCAATATAAATCTTTTATACCCAAAGCTCTTTTTCCTTTTCCTCCAATTACATTTGATGACAACATGATACACCTACTCACTATTGCGCACAGGAGCATAGGGATTTTAATGGGAATTTCTCAACAAATTCCTCATATAGACTTATTTGTCTCCATGTATATTCGAAAAGAAGCCCTTTTGTCATCACAAATAGAAGGAACT
>CAYZUR010000441.1:0-1983 GCA_964481535.1 uncultured Spirochaetaceae bacterium
CTTGGACAATTTCTGAAGGTTTAACATCGATTTTATCGCCATACACAGCTCCAGTGAAACCGTCAATTGAGATGAAATCGCCCTCTTTAATAATAGTATCACCAATTTTCATAGTACCTTTTGCATAATCTATTTCTAGATCTCCAGCACCTGATACACATGGAACGCCCATTCCTCGAGCAACAACTGCAGCATGGCTTGTCATACCACCACGACTGGTGAGGACACCTTTTGCAACTGCCATTCCACCAATGTCTTCAGGGCTTGTTTCAATACGTGTAAGAACAACTGGTTTCCCTAACGCTGCAATTTCTTCAGCTTTAGCTGCAGAGAAGATAGCAAGGCCACTTGCTCCACCAGGAGAAGCGTTTAACCCTTTGGTAAGAACTGATAGGTTATTTCTCACTATAGCATCACCATCAAGAACTGGTGCAAAGAGTTTATTAAACTCACCAGCTGGAACACGAGAGACGGCTGTTGCTTTAGTAATTAGCCCCTCTTCTACCATTTCAACCTGGCTTTTCAACCAGCTAAATATCGTTCTTTTCCCATTACGAGTTTGAAGCATGTAAAGCTTACCTTCTTGAATGGTAAACTCAATATCTTGCATATCTTTGTAATGAAGTTCTAATCGTGATCTTATGGCAACAAGTTCATTATATACTTCTTCATTTACTTGTCTGAGTGTATCGATAGTTTGAGGAGTTCTGATACCAGCGACAACGTCTTCACCTTGTGCATTCATCAAATATTCACCATAGAAATGGTTATCACCAGTAGATGGGTCACGAGTAAATGCAACACCTGTACCACTTGTGGCCCCCATGTTACCAAATATCATTGTTTGAACGTTTACAGCAGTTCCTAATAGGCCTCTGATATCATTCATGATTCGGTATTTCTTTGCTCTGTCATTGTCCCAAGATCCAAATACTGCATTAATTGATTTAAAGAGTTGATCAACAGGGTCAGTTGGGAAGTCTTCACCAATAACATCATGGTAAATTTTTCTATAGCGAGCAATCACTTCTTTGAGATCATCTACATCAAGGTCTGTATCTGCTTTTCTGTTTTTTTCTTTCTTTACTGATTCAAGGGCATGTTCAAATGCATCATGGGGAACTCCCATTACAACATCTCCAAACATTTGCATGAATCTACGATAGCTGTCCCAAGCAAATCTTTCATTGTTGGTTTTCTTAGCAAGAGCAACAACTGAAGTTGGAGTCATTCCTAAGTTAAGAACAGTATCCATCATACCAGGCATTGATTGAGCTGCACCTGATCTCACTGATACAAGTAGTGGATTTTCATTATCCCCAAGCTTCGCACCCATCAATTCTTCGAGATGGTGTAGGTGTGTAAGTACCTCTTCTTTTAACTCTTCTGGATATTCTCCATTATTTTTACTGTAGTACGCACATGCTTCAGTGCTGATAGTAAATCCTGGAGGGACAGGTAATCCAATGGAAGTCATATCGGCTAGATTAGCCCCCTTACCCCCAAGAAGATTCTTCATTTTCACTGTCCCTTCGGCTTTTCCGTCACCAAAGAAATATACATACTTAGTTTCAGTTTTAGACATCGATGTATTCCCCCTAATTATTTTTTGTTATTTTTTATTCTCACAGTAGAGTGTATCGTGAAAACACAAGTGCTGTCAACGAACACTTCTATGAAGATTTTATCATAAGTTCATTGTTGGAATAATTCTCATTTTTCAAGATAATTCCATATACTAATATATTTTAATAATATCGACTGTATCTATCGTAGAAGATAAAAGATGTCTTTCATTATCTATTATTGGAACAAAACAAGAGAGAGAAAGGTCATTGCAATTCGATATAATTTTACCTAATCGGGTAGGAGGATGAGCCTTAGTGGCTTCAACCTCTCACACCACCAACGGCATACCGTTCGGTACCGGGCGGTTCAATCAAACGACATTACCAATTGAAACACAGTTGTGAATCCATCAAT
>CAYZUR010000442.1:0-1981 GCA_964481535.1 uncultured Spirochaetaceae bacterium
GATAGATTCAAAGAGAGCACATGTTCTGTGTATGAGAATAAGGTAACTATAAATCTTTCTAGTCGACTTGAAGTGACGAATTATACCAACATCTATCTATCTGTAAGGGATAAAAATGGAAACACGACATCAATAGATGCACCTATTTATGGGATAAATTTCCAAGTACCAACTCTTATCATTAATGAATTTTCTACAAGGGGGAGTACTAACCATCCAGACCGAGTTGAAATAAAAGCTCGCTCATCTGGAAATATAGCAGGCGTTACCCTTTATCATGGGATGTTCTTTTCTCATATCCATTCATTCTCTTTCCCTTCAATTGAAGTACAAAAAGGTGATTATATTGTAGTACAATACCAAAAAGTACCAACAGACAAAGAATCTCTTAACTTTTATGGTGGGCAAGAGGGGCTTGGTGGCAATAATGGAGTTATTAGTCTCTATAGTTCACCATATAACGATATTATAGATGCTGTTATCTATTCCAACCGAACAAGTGATTCAGATGAGTCGTATGGTGGATTTGGAACTCGAGATGTATATGAACAAATACAAGAGCTCACACGCACTAATGAGTGGACTCATAATGGTATTATTACACCAGAAAGTGCAATTAGCAGTGAGAACACCACAGCAACGAGATCATTTAATAGATATGAAGATAAGGAAGATACCAATAGCTCAATCGATTGGTACATTGTACCAACAAGTGGGTCATCCTTCTTAGAAGAAAACAGTACAGAAGAATATGAAAAATAAAAAAAAGAGCCATTGAAAACAACAGCTCATTTCATTCTATATAAAACTAATAGAATTTATATGTATTCGTTTGCCCAAGATTCAAGAGCAGATAATGAAAGAGCTCCAACCTTTTGACTCACAATTTCTCCACCTTTAAACATAGCTAGAGTTGGAATACTTTGGATTTTGTACTGTTGTGCAAGTTTAAGTTCTTCATCTACGTTGAGTTTTCCCACTTTTAATTTGCCTTCATATTTCTCAGCAATCTTTGCAAGAGCAGGAGCTACCATTTTACAAGGTCCACACCATGCAGCCCAAAAATCTACTAGTACAGGTACGTCACTAGAAATTACTTCTTTTTCAAAATTGCCATCTGTCAATGTTACTTCACTCATAATATATCCTCCAATAAGTGTATTATCTTTTATATTTACTAATATACCTAATGAAAGAGTAAAAGTGAAGTAAAAAGAAACACCTTGTTTGAAAAAAAGAAACACCTTGTTTGAAAATATCTATCCTCAAACAAGGTAATTAATTACTGAGATAGCTTAATTAGCTATGCTTTCTTCAACTTCTTCATTTTCTCGTTCATTCATGGATGATATTTCATTTTGAAATTCAACATGTTCAGCTACGATAACAAACCTATCTCGATGTTGATTATCTTCATTTTGCCACCTTTCCTGCTTGAGTCGTCCTACAATTCTGACCCTCTGCCCTTTTTGTAAATACGTTCCACAATGTTCTGCGAGTCCTCCCCATGTTTCAATAATGATGAAAGAAGTCTCTTCTGTGAGCTCTTGGTCCTTGTTTCGATAGACTCGATTACTTGCAATAGGGAATTTACATAAGCTATTCCCATTTGTTGTCACAAAGATATCTGGATCTTTGGTAACGTTCCCTTCGATTAAAATTGAGTTTAAATTGTTCATACTCCTCACTCCTTTGTTTTTGGTCTTATGAACTAAACTTAATTTTGAGCTATTTTGCTTCATATATAGTCACAACTTCTTACAAATTTTCCAGAAATCCATAAAAAGCAAAGTTTTAGACTACTTAATTTCGTTAAAATTTGTACCTCTTCGTACATCTGCCTTCTTTATAATTTAATTGAATAATGAGCCTACTCGGTGACAGGTTTCATCAGCTTAATCACTACTTTGTGTGAGGAACAGGCTGTATATAATGGACCCGTGAATTTGGACACCGAGTTAAGTTTGGTGTACAATAGACC
>CAYZUR010000443.1:0-1981 GCA_964481535.1 uncultured Spirochaetaceae bacterium
GGAGAGTGCTACCTTCACACGGTAGAAGTCGTTGGTTCAAACCCAATCGCGCCCAATTTTAACTGCTTATAATACAACATTTTATAGGCAGTTATTTTTTATTATTTCATCGCTTATAAATTTTGATAGCAAATGTGATAGCAAAATGTGCTAGCAAAACATATTCTTTTATTGTATAATTGGGGTCATGGGGGAATGATAATGCAAGGAAAAGAATTTACTATCACAGAACGAACAATACGAGGGAAAAAATCTTTTTATGTACAATTTTTAGATTCTACTGGAAAAAGATCTTCTCTCCTTTCAGTTAATAAGTTTGCATCTCAAATAACAGGTAAAAAAGAATTAATAAAGAAAAAATCCATTGCAATAAAAGTTTGTACTACTGCACTAGAAAGAGATTTAGTAAATATCAATAAAAATCAAAAAACTGTAGAAGCGTATATCCTAGACTATTGGGATTTCAATGGAACAAGAGTTCATAGAAAAAATAAGCTGAACCCTAATTCAATAGGGAAGGCTCATTGCCTCTATTCATCAAATTATTTTAAAAATCATGTCCTGCCACTCCTCCCTAGAAATCTCATTATATCTGATGTGACTAATACACATGTTAGGCATGTTTTTAACAAAGTAGCAGAAAAAGATATCGCAAACGGAACAATCGCAAAGATAATGAATTCTTTTACCACTCCACTGCGGCAAGCTTATAGGGAAGGAATAATATTAAGAGATCCTACACTAAATCTTGAATCAATAAATACAGCTGGAGTCGAACGAGGAATTATTACGCAATCCGAATTCAAAATGATGTTGAAAGACTTACAACAACAAGCTGATGATCATGTAGTCTTGTCTGTTGTCCTCTCTGCTGTTACAGGAATGCGATTAGGTGAGATTAAAGCACTAAGAGTTAATGATATAAATATCATAAATGACAAGGATTCTGTTATCAATATTAACAACGCATGGAGTGAATACGATGGTTTCAAAATGCCTAAAGGAAAAAAATATAGAAAGACTGTATGCCCTACCAAACTCGCAAGATCTCTTATCGAATTAGGACAGAAAAATCCAACATACGAAAGTGATTTGATATTCTGGTCATTAAATAAAAAAGGAGAGACTCCAGTCTCTTCCTCATATATCAGAGATAAGTACTACACTTCACTAGCGAACATATTTGAATCAATTAATAAATGTGTTGGTCAAAAAGTTACACTTGAAAATGGAACAATTATTCGTAAAGGAGAACAGATTAGGAGAGAGCGAAATATCACATTCCACTCTTTTAGGCACTTCTTTGTTACAAGAGCAGCGACACTCATGGATGGCGATTCTGGGGCACTTCGCTTAGCAGTTGGCCACGAAACCCAAGCCATGACAGATCGGTACACACACTCGGATTATGACTCGCTAAAAAAAATAGCAGTTGCATCGAGAGCTATCTATGACGATAATTAGCATTACTGAGTAGTTTATTAATTAAATCCCTCGCTCTTCCATGAGAGCCATCATTTTCTCAGCAAGCTTTTTAATAACTAGCACACTAACAGAATGCCCTGCTTTTTTGTAAAAAGAACACATTGCTAACTCTTTAGGTAAAATGTAATCCTCAGGGAATCCCTGTAAATTGAAACATTCCATTGGAATTAGTTTCTCACCTTACAGGAAAAAATCATTTGAGGAAGAAGTGGAAAAATTCTTATTCGAGCTAGTTCCACTAAAACATTATGTATATAACCCTTTATTTATCAGACTAATCATGTTAAACTCAATTGGATTGAAAATAGACCTTCATCCAAACAATCACTATTATTTGTATAGCTATACTTTTCCACTAGAGGAGTCATTAATGAAAAAAATTTTTATTGCGGTTATAATACTGATAATCAGCTCATCGTTTATCTATTCTACAACTATTTCATCAAATTCAAATCCTGATCCTATGAAGTTTCTTGATACAAAATATAAAAGGGAC
>CAYZUR010000444.1:0-1978 GCA_964481535.1 uncultured Spirochaetaceae bacterium
AAATTAAAGCTTATTTTGCTGTTCCTACCAACTCTGTGCAAAAGATGGTTTTTAATTATATAGTTATCTAGATCTTTGAATATGGGCCCCAACCCCTACAAGTTTCTCTATAAGAGATTCGTACCCTCTTTCTATTTGGTAGATGTTTTGTATGGTAGAATTGCCATTAGCACACAGTGTTGCTATCACAAGAGCCATACCTGCTCTTACATCAGGAGATGAGACAATTGCAGGTTTTAATATATTGGGTCCTTCAACCAAAGCTCTATGAGGGTCACATAGAATAATGTTTGCCCCCATTCGAATAAGCCAATCAATAAAGAACATTCTCGATTCATACATTTTCTCATGTACAAGGATAGCTCCATTCATTTGAGTTGCTGCAACAGTAATAATACTTAACAGGTCAGCTGGAAACCCTGGCCAAGGTGCGTCGTCTATTTTGTTCGTATATCCACTCACTGTTTTTCTCATTATTCTCTCTTGGGTTTTTTCAATCAATAAAGAGGTAGGTCCTATATTTTTCCATTTTATCCCAATACGGCAAAAGCCATGAGCGATATTAATAAGATCATCGTGGTTGATATTATGAAGAGTAAGTTCACTCTTTGTTGCCCCAGCAAGTCCTATGAAAGAGCCAGCTTCCATATAGTCAGGTCCTATAGTGAATTCACACCCACTTAGCTTCATTACTCCCTCTATGGTAAGAACGTTAGATCCGATTCCGTGTATTTGAGCACCCATACAAATAAGCATATTACATAGATCTTGAACATGTGGTTCACTTGCAGCATTTCTTATTGTAGTGATGCCTTTTACCATAGAGGCTATCATGATGACATTTTCAGTTGTGATAACAGAAGCTTCATGTAAGAAAATATTATGGGCTTTTAACTTCGCCCCTCTTACTTCTAGATACCCATCATTACTTACATAACAATGAGCTCCAAACAGCTCTAATGCATCAAGGAGCGTATCTATTCGTCTAAATCCAATAACATCCCCACCAGGAGGGGGAAGGACAAGAGATGATGATCGTATAAGCAATGGGCCTACAAGGAGAAGGGAAGCCCGTATCGAGTCAACAAGATCAAGCGGGAGGTCAATATCATTCCAATTAACATCTTTTGCTTCAATCTCAATACTCCCTTTAGAAAGATTCTTTACAGTTGCCCCTATGTGCTTTAAGAGGTCTATCATGACATCTACATCAGCAATATGAGGAATATTATGAAGAACTATCTTGTCGTCTGTTAGAAGAGCACAAGCGAGGGCTGGCAAAGCGCCATTCTTATTTCCACTAATGTATACGTCCCCTTCTAATCTATAGCCACCATCAACTCTATATGTTTCCATATCTTCATGGTACAAGGTAAAAAACCTTTTGACAATCAGGTTGTCTAACATCTAAAAGCAAAGTAGAATACTTTATATGGCAAATACGATGTTAAGTGTCTATGGTGTAGGAAATCCATTAATTGATATCATTACTACTATAGAAGAGAAAAAATTAGAGCGCCTTGGAATACATAAAGGGGCTATGCACCTCATTGATTTAGAGAGTAGAAAAGCTTTATTGAAGATTATTGATTCAATGAGTGTTGAATACTCTTGTGGTGGGTCATGCCCAAACACAATCATTACTCTTGCAGCCTTAGGGGTAACAACAACACTAGCGGGAAAAGTTGGAAATGATGAATTTGGTGAAATATATAAAACCCAAGTAAAACTTAATCACGTAAATGATGAAATCGTAGTATGTGATGAGCCCACTGGGTCTTCGATTATTTTTATTACAGAAGATTCAGAAAGAACTATGAATACATTTTTAGGGGCAAATAGATTTTATCATAAAGATGATATTCTTAAAGAATCTATCATTAATTCTGATTTTTTCCACTTCACAGGCTATATGTATGACACTCCTTCACAAAAAGAGGCAATTCATATAGCTCTCGATATTGCCAAAAAAAATAAT
>CAYZUR010000445.1:0-1978 GCA_964481535.1 uncultured Spirochaetaceae bacterium
CACTCCCCAACCGAAACCTCATAACCCCCCCCAACAATAGGAATCTCCCCTTTGCAGACCTTGCAAAAGTAGTAAAGGATCTAAGAATGGAAAAACCTATTGAAGAAGTTCTTTCTGTCATTGAGGGGAAAGTTTATATTCCTCTTTCTCCCATCAATTTCAATGAAGAAGAAGCACGACAATATTTAGATGAAATTATTACCCATATTACTCTACAACTCGTAGTCGGAGTAAATAATGTAAGTCATATTAATTGGGTAAAGCCATATACCCAGATTGAAACTTTCATTGATGTCTACTTTTATATTGCTAATAGAGAAAGTGCTCAAATGGCATCTTTATCTCTTAATAATCTTATTGGAACTTTTTATTGGATTGAAAAGAACATGCCAGATACATCTCATTACCCCATAGTAATGAGTGAAGTAGAGAACGACTTCTCTCTTCCTCTATTTATAAGTAGAAGTTGTTATCGCTATGATGTGCTAGGGTTATCCTGTATAGGGTGTACAAGAGATGACAGCTATGAAGTGAGTCAAAGAGACAATCATTATACAGTCGATATCCACAATTGTGTGAGTGTAGTGAGTAAAAAATAAAAAACCACCTCAATAAAGAGATGGCATGATAAAAATTACATATGTATTTATTGTTATTACGATTGGGTAATTCCATATTTATCAACAAATGCTTCTGCATTTTGAATAGATCCACCAGCACTTCCTTTTACAAGGTTGTTTACAAGGAGCATGAATCCAATTCTGTTTCCTCGTTTCTTCACTCTCCCTGTATAGACTTCCATCCCTTTTGGAGTTCCCCAGAAAGCATATTTTGGTTGTGGGAAGGTATTACTACTATCATACACAACAGGTTGGATTGGAGTTGATGGGAGATTTGAAACTTCTTTAAAGTCTTTCCATGTTTGAGTGATATCATCAATTGAAACATCCTCTTCTAATGTTAACCATACAGCTTCCAAGTGGCCAAACATGACAGGAACTCTTACACAGTAAGCATCAACAATAGGATTGAAATTGAGAATCTTTTTAATCTCTTTTGCAATCTTCTCTTCTTCTCCACCAATGTATGGGATGCAGTTGTCTGTGATATCGAAAGAGGAGAGACCTGGGTATCCAGCACCACTTACTGATTGATATGAGCAGATGTTTATTTCTTTAATCCCAAATTTTCTTAAAGGGGCAACCGCCATGGCAAGTCCTGTTGTCACACAGTTTGCGTTTGTTACAACAAATCCTTTTTCTGGGAATCCTTGATCTTCAATGAGACTAAGAGTCTCAATATTAGTTTCGGGAATTAAGATTGGTACATTATCATTATAACGCATAGCAGAGGCGTTACTAAATATATAAAAACCCATATCTCGTAGTAGTGGTTCTGCTTCAGCTGCAACAGAGGCAGGAAGAGCAGAAAAGACTATTTTCACCCCTCTCTCTTTCATCTCTTCAGCATTAAACTCACTAAGAACCCTTTTTCTTATTGCATGAGGCATTTCAAAAGGAAGCAACCAATGTACTGTTGATCCATAGACCTGATTTGCTCTTGCAGTTGATGCGGTAAGATAGTCAACTTCAAAAAGTGGGTGATCTGCAAGCATCCACATAAAAACTTGTCCAACTGCGCCTGTTGCGCCAATAACAGCTACTTTAATTTTTTCCATTCTCTTCTTCCTTTATATGTGTTCGTCCATTTTTTCACTTATGTGAGAGGACTTTACTTCTTTTTTAAGTATTTATGCAATACTTTTTGGACAAAAAAGTTATTTAATATACATTGTGTTATTATTACAACAAGTTGTTAGTTAAATTACATATTTTGTTACAACAAATCTCACCCCAAAATCTTCTTGACTAAAGGAGAGTTCATCGCTATGCTGAATTGTGAATTTGGGGGTGTAGCTCAGTTGGCTAGAGCGCTTGAATGGCATTCAAGAGGTCAGGGGTTCAATTCCCCTTACCTC
>CAYZUR010000446.1:0-1975 GCA_964481535.1 uncultured Spirochaetaceae bacterium
AAATTAACGCTTATTTTGCTGTTTCCACCAACTCTGTGCAAAAGACGGTTTTAAATTAATAGCTAACCAAGCTAAAACAAGCAGAGTTAGCTTGAATCACTATGTTTCTGAAGTTTTAGCTAAAAGATGTTCAATTATTGAAGAGAATAATAAAATAATTGACTCAATGCTACTGAGTTTTGGTAAACAATTAACTAGACCAATAAGCTATGGTGCTGGATTGATTGAAAGGCCTAAGAAGCAAATAAGCAATATTTGAGTAGAATCAAGTCTCCAAATGGAAAAGCGTGCTTAATAAGGAAGAAAATAAAATGATGACGTTTGAAGAATTATTAGAAAATATATCAATTGATTCACTCGCTGTTCCTGTTTTCCATTACGATTACAAAGATGATAATTTAATAAAAAATGGAAATCTGTATTACCATTTCTTGATTGATGAGAAATCAATTTTGTTTAATCAGAAGGAATTGGTTATAAATATAAAAGTTCCTTATATCTTCTCTGCCTCATCAGAAAAAGACGATAAAGCAAATGAAGAAGCTGATAATAAAAACGATAATAGCTTTTTTAGTTTATATGTACCATATGATACTAAGCCTAAATAAAAAGATTGAAATTGAAGAGAATTTTAGAAAGAATTTTTTGCAGGGTGTTATACCAAGAATATTGCATCCTTATTTCAGACAATCTGTAGCTGAAGCATTACAAAAAGCAAATCTTCCTCAATTGAATTTACCGTTATTAGAAACTCTTTCACAGACTTTATCACCCGAAGAAACCGATGAGTCATAATTGAGTATTAATCAGCAACAGCACCATTAAAAGGATGGCTTAACTCCGCCTATTTTCCCTAATCAATACACTACAAAGCCTCCAGTCTCTGTGCACCTCTCACTTAGTAGTGCGGGAGGATAAGCAATGCTAGCAAGTGTCCGTGTGTTTCAACAATAAGTGCGTTTACTGTCCACGTGTTTCAAGAATGACTGTCCGAGTGTGGCAAGAACATGCATTTCCTGCTAAACTGAAAAAATAGAGGCAGAATTTTTTCAGCAAAAAAAATTCACTACTAGCGCTGAAAACAGCCTCTTATAATTACAATCAAGCTTCTGTTATGAGGGAGATTATATGGGAAATAGGGTAAAAATTGAAGGAAAAGGCACTAATGGTAATGTAGAAGAAACTCCAAATATTTCCAGTCCTCTTAGCACCCCGATGGTAGCAATAACTAAGAGCTTCCCAAAAGTAAATATTTCAAAATCAAGTATGTTTTCTACAAATTTCCTTAACTCTTATAAAATATTTTCATCTACAAATTTTGAAAAACAACCAAATATAAGTGATACAGAGATGTATGAACGATTTTCTTCTTGTGAACTTTTTAGAAACAAAGATGATATCAGAGCGAGATTAGGTTCTGAAGTTGCTGATACTGTAAGCTCCATAGTTAAGAAAAAAGATTCTGTAGATATAAATGATCCTCTGACAGATATGCTAGCAGAGAAGTTAGTAGGTAAGGAAATTTGAATATAGCTCGAAATACTCAACTTTTAGTATTTGAATTTAAAGATTCAAGATCTCATTGTGAACTTACTGTACGAGGTAAAACACTAATAAAATAGCTCATGACACTTACAGAAGTCTACACCCTTCAATTGTAAAAGGTAAAATAGTGTCTCTTGCAAAAATGATTGATATGTTTACTAGACATATACAAAGAATTCCAGACCAAAATCTTGAAGTATTGTTTTCTAACTATACTCTTTTAGCTGCTTCAATAATTCGTGAATTTATACTGATTCATCCGTACATCGATGGCAACGGTCATATCTCAAGAGGTATTCCATGTGCACTACTTATTTCATTGGGATAGAGCTTCTTTCATATAAAACTTTCTTTCCAAATGAGCTAAACCTTGATACAATGGCAATGTCTTGAAACATCAAGAGTTCTTTAGGAGGAACAGATGAAGAAA
>CAYZUR010000447.1:0-1966 GCA_964481535.1 uncultured Spirochaetaceae bacterium
CATGCTTTGATGGGAGAGAATGGAGCTGGCAAATCAACATTAATGAAGATAATTATGGGAATCTATACTAAAGATTCTGGAAGTATTCATTTTGAAGGTAATGAAGTGGATTTTAAAGATCCACGTGTAGCGTTGTATGCAGGCATATCGATGATTCATCAAGAATTATCACCAATTCCAGAAATGACCGTAGCAGAAAACATATTTCTAGGACGAGAAAAAAAGAAGATCAAGGGTCTTCCTTTTATGGACAGAAAAGCGGTGAATGAGGATACAAAACAGCTACTTGATACATATGAGGTTTCTGCATACATAAAACCTAATATGAAGATGAAAACTCTAAACATTGCACAGATTCAAATGGTAGAGATTATCAAAGCTGTTTCATACAACTCAAAAATCTTAATTATGGATGAACCGACTTCTTCTTTATCTGATAAAGAGTCTGAGGTCTTATTTAAGATTATCCAGAATTTACGGGCTAAAAAAGTTGGGATTATTTATATTTCTCACCGAATGGCTGAAGTGTTTCAAATTTCTGACCGTATTTCAGTCCTGCGTGATGGAAATTTTATCGGATGTGTAGAAACAAAAACAGCCTCCCATCAAGAACTCATCAATATGATGGTTGGTCGGGAACTCGAGAGAGGATATCCCCACAATAATGCTAAAAAAGGTGAAGTGGTTCTTGAATTAAAAAACATGTGTAGTAAAGGTGTTTTTGAGAATTTTAATCTATCGATTCGCTCTGGTGAAATCCTAGGACTCGCAGGTCTTGTAGGTGCGGGAAGAAGCGAAGTGATGCAGACGCTTGTGGGATACGATACATTAGATTCTGGAGAGATTTATCTTGAAGGAAAGAAAATAGCGATAAATCATCCCTCTGATGCCATCAAAAACCACATAATAATTGCATCTGAAGACCGTAAAGAACTTGGCTTGGTATTTGGACGAAGTATTCGTGAGAATATTGCTCTACAAAATCTTACACAGTTATCTAAGATGAGTTTTTTAAATAAACCCTTAGAGAAAACTCTTTGTAAAAAATTCGCGACCGATATGACTATCAAAATGAATAGCATTGAAGAAGATATTGGGAGCCTTTCAGGAGGAAACCAACAAAAAGCTGTATTGGCAAAATCTCTAATGTCACAACCTAGAGTTCTTATCATGGATGAACCTACTAGGGGTATTGATGTCGGTGCTAAAGCGACTATTTACGACATTATGATTGAATTAGCAAAACAAGGGATTGCTATTATTATGATTTCCTCTGAATTACCAGAATTAATTGGCATGGCCGATAGGATCGTGGTAATGGCAGGTGGAAAGATCACTGGAGAGCTCACTAATAGAGATGATTTTTCTCAACATAAAATTTTAAATATGGCCTTTGGAGGGGTTCTCAATGAATCATAAGTTAAGTAAACAAGAGTTTAAAAGTATATTGCCAAGATTCGCATTGGTTGCCGTTGTTCTAATGATAGTTGGAGTGATGAGTTTTCTCTCACCTGTATTCATGTCATCAAAGAATATGACAAACATTTTCAGGCAAATTTCAATCAATGGGATTATTGCCGTGGGAATGACATTTGTTATCCTTCTTGGAGATATTGACCTTTCAGTAGGTGCAGTGGTCGGAGTCGTGAGTGTCGTCTGTGGTAATTTATTGGAACAAGGGATGCATTGGTCTGTAGTGTGCATGATCGCTTTAGGGGTCGCAGTAGTATTTGGTATTTTCAATGGGACGTTAGTTGCCTATTTAAATTTCCAACCATTTGTTGCAACTCTTGCCACCCTTACCATTGGAAGAGGAGTTGCTTTAGCCTACTCAGATGGAAGGCCTTATATCATCAGCAATCCTGTTTTTAAAGCTATAGGTCAGGGCTATGTAGGGAAAGTTCCGGTCCCTGTAATCATACTCCTATCGGTGTGTACGGTTGGATTTATCATCCTTAACTATACA
>CAYZUR010000448.1:0-1959 GCA_964481535.1 uncultured Spirochaetaceae bacterium
CATAGTAACGACCAAAAAGGGTCAATACTAATGCTTCTTTAGGTTTAATAACTTTCAAACCTGCAAAACTGATCGGAATGAAAATTATAGAAAGGAGTGAACTTACAA
Organism: uncultured Spirochaetaceae bacterium; assembly: GCA_964481535.1. Classification (GTDB taxonomy): domain Bacteria; phylum Spirochaetota; class Spirochaetia; order Sphaerochaetales; family Sphaerochaetaceae; genus SABI01. The sequence continues at coordinate 109 of CAYZUR010000448.1, forward strand.
TAAGGACAATAAGATACAGATAAGAAAAGCCGGAAGTACTTACCACAAGAGTCGAATAGACGAGGAGAAACAAGGTAATGATTTCACCTAAAATCAGGGTAAAAAGCATTGCCATTCCGCTAAGAGATGGAGCTCTTTTTTCTATAATATTTTCTTGACGTATTTTTTTCACAATAATCTCCTATAACTAATATATGATATCATATTGATATCATAATGATTATACGTTACGTATTCAAAATATGTCAATATCTCTCATTCATCAACAAAAGAGACTGAAAGTGAGTATATTTATAAGAAACAAGTGCTTTGCTCTATCTTTTTTACAAAAAATGCGTCATGTTTTTTCAAGAATAAACCAATATACATAGGTTCCAACTTTACACCTCTCATGCTTTTTCTATTAAAAGAAATAAGAGTAGTGTAGGGTAGTGAAAAAAGAAAGATTTAAGGAGGCAACGGTGGCTAAAGAAAAGATAGATGTGAAAATAGTAATCTTAGGATTACAACATACATTTGTTATGTTTGGGGCAACAGTACTTGTTCCCATCTTAACAGGGCTCGATATTGCAGTAGCATTATTTGCAGCAGGAATAGGAACTCTCATTTTCCATGCGGTAACAAAATTTAAAGTACCAGTGTTCTTAGGAAGTTCATTTGCATTTATTCCTGGAATTATTGCAGTAACTGCTAGTGAAGGCTCTATTGCCTACGCACTAGGAGGAATACTTGTTGCTGGAATTTTATACATTGTTGTTGCTATCATATTCCGTTTTGTGAGTATTGAGACTATACACAATATATTACCTCCTCATGTAACAGGACCTATGATTATTATGATTGGCCTTATTTTGGCTCCTGTTGCAATTAGTAATGCAAATGGAACTAATTCTCCACACATTCTTGCCTCTTTAGGTCCCAATGGTGCCTGGCTTATTGCAATGGTTACCTTTGCTCTTGGAATTTTTGTTAAAGTCTATTTTGAGAAATTTGGATGGAAGTTTGCATCAAACCTTCCTGTGTTATTAGCCCTTGTTGGTGGATACCTCTTTTCTGTAGTTATTGGAGTTGTTGATTTTACTGCGATAAAGGAAGCTTCATGGATAGGTCTCCCTAAATTCATGGCTCCTAAATTCTCATTCACCGCTATTACTATCATGGTACCAATTGCTATTGTTACAATGGTTGAACACTTTGGAGATGTCCTAGCAATATCGAATGTTGTTGAAAAAGATTTTATTAAAGATCCAGGTATTCACCGGACCTTAATAGGAGATGGTATTGCAACGATTGTTTCTGCTGCAATAGGAGGACCTGCTAACACAACATACTCAGAAAATACTGGAGCTGTTGCCCTTACAGGGGCCACTAACCCTGTTATTATGAGAATTGCTGCTCTGTTTGCAATAGTGCTCTCCCTTATTCCTAAATTCCCTGCCCTCATCTCTACTATTCCTTTTCCTGTTATTGGAGGAATTAGTATCCTACTTTTTGGAATGATCAGTTCAATTGGAATTAAAAACATGGTAGATGCTAAGGTAAACTTAGGTAACCCTAAACTTCTCATTATTAGTGCTTCAATGCTTGTTCTTGGTCTCGGTGGAGCCTCTTTTGAAATTGGGCAAGTGCAATTATCTGGCTTAGGGCTTGCTGCAATATTTGGAGTAATCTTAAATCTTATTTTACGACCACACGATATTACTAAAACTGAGAAGAAAAAGAAGAAGTGAGTTTTATAATTATCCTGATAGGATAATTTCTCATGTAATTGAGGCGCTATAATAAAACAAGTCCCACTATATCATACATATTGTAGGTATAGATGGGACTTTTCTATAGAGAATAATCGAG
>CAYZUR010000449.1:0-1957 GCA_964481535.1 uncultured Spirochaetaceae bacterium
ATAAGAACCTCTATTGCTTCACAGAAAGTGTGAGCACTCTCTTTGTAAGAGTGAACATCAATTGTATGGGTAAGAGACTCGTGCCCCTTAATAGAAAACCCCAATGAAGAACCTGATTGCTCGATCATCTCTTGTAATTGTTTTTTCTCTGGCATTCTGTAGTAACTAAAATTTAGTTCAACGGTAGAGAACTGAGATGCGTAGAGAGAGAGAAACTGATCTTGTGAACTTCCTTTTGGATATACAGATCCTACCCATTCGGTGTAACTGTATCCTGATGTTCCTATGAGTATTGTTGCCATACTTACGATACTACTATACAAGCGTGTGGTAATCAATAGGAATGGAATACTTTTCTTCCCCCTTATCTCATATTCTCATGCCATTTGTATACAAGAGGTATCTCTTGCAAGAAATAGATCTATAATTAATCTTTATGAACATTGTGAACAATGATGGTAATAGGCATATAACAAAAGAACTCTCTCCTTTGTTCTCATTGTCGTAACGATGAAAAAAATGTCTATTGTAAGAGGGAAAATTCATCTAATAGGATTATACCTATATCTATGAACACAAAGGTGATACAATCATCTTCATAATGTCAGGCGTTGATACATGAAAAGGAATAGTGAGCATCATAGAATAATTGTTTCAATACGTACCTTTATAGATGTATCAAGAGAATATATGAATAAATATCTAAAAAAAGTTCTATTACAGTTGCCTACTAGTGGGCTCTATATCTATATTTAAAAAAAATATTAAATAGTATACATATTTGAAATTAATGTAAAAAATGAAAATATAACAATTATGAAAAGGAAAAAAAAGATGAAAAAAATGATTAGCTTATTTGTACTACTTGCTTCATTTTCGTTACTATTTGTCTCTTGTTTTAACCAAGCAAGTGATGAAGCGACAGGTGAAGCAGATCAGACAGCAGCATCCACTGAGTGGGTAGAAGCCGTGAGTGGAACGACAGATTATAGTCAAATTGTCTCATCATCTGCTCTTGTAGAAAAGAAACCTCTACGCTCCCATCTTTATGCAAGTGGGACTGTAAGTGGCCAAAAAGAGGCTGTAGTAAAAGCAAATACTGCGGGAATAGTGGAATCGATTGATTTTGAACTTGGCAATTCAGTAGAACAAGGAGGGGCATTGGTTCACTTAAACAACACAATAGCTTCTCTTAGTTTTAATCAAGTTGAAAAACAAGTCGAAAATGGCAAAAATCAGTTAGATGCAAATGAAAAGCTTTATGAAAGAGGTGCAATCAGTTTAAGTCAATTAAATATGAGTAAATCTGCATTAAGTGGCCTCGAAGCACAACTTAAAAGGGCAAAAGAAAGCTTGAGTGATGTAATTATCTCATCTCCTATTAAAGGACGAATTGCAGAAAAAGATGCTTCCCTTGTCATTGGAGATTCTGTTCGTATTGGACAGGTGATAGCACGAGTTATTGATGTAGAAAAACTTCGTCTCACTCTAAGTGTTGGACAATCACAAGTATTCCTCATAAAAGAAGGATATGAAGCAATGATTACTATTGCAACTCCTCAAAAAATCTATCAAATTGATGGAGCAGTAAAAGCTATTAGTGCAGGAAGTGATGCAAGAACAGGTTCTTGGACTGTTATTGTTGATTTTGATAATCCAGATCCTTCTGTAATTAGAGCAGGAGTCAGCGCTGAAGTCTCTATAATTAATAAAGATGCACCCGCATATCTTATCGTCCCTAATGCTGCGATGGTCTACAGAAATAACAAAACATATGTCTACAGAGTTGAAGACTCTGCAGCATCTCTTGTTGAAGTTGACATAGTAGATACGTATGGAGACTATACTGCAGTAACTACAACTGATTCTGATGAGATCCTTGAAAACGAAAATGTTCTTATCAGTGGGCTCAATAGTGTAGAAGATGGTGATGCTGTGGTGGCCGGAAACTAAATGT
>CAYZUR010000450.1:0-1956 GCA_964481535.1 uncultured Spirochaetaceae bacterium
TCATATATAATAATCGCTTTATGCTTTCTTGCGTAATCAACAAAAGATTGTAGCTGTTGATGATCCATCACAGCCCCTGTTGGATTGTTAGGAGAACAAAGATACATAATATCTACTTTTTCTTCAGGGATCGATGGAATAAAGTTATTACTACTATCGGCTGGTAAATAGACAAAGCCATCATAGCGGCCTGTTGAATTATTAAAAGAACCAGTTCTTCCACTGACTACATTTGAATCGACATAAACAGGATATGCTGGGTCTTGTATAGCAATTACATTGCCATCTCCAAATATAGTTTGAATGTTTGCAGCATCTGCCTTTGCCCCATCAGAGACAAAGAATTCATCACTTTTAATGTCTACACCAAATGAGGTGTAATAGTGACTGAGAGCTTCCCTTAGTGGGGTATCACCTTGCTCATCTCCATACCCACTGTATGTATCTGTATTACCTAATTTATCAACTTTGTTGTGCAATCCCTCTAATATAGATGGAGGGAGTGCTTCTGTTGTGTTTCCAATACCTAATTTATGCAATTGTACTTCAGGGTGCTCACTCTGATATGCCTTTGCTCGTCTTGCAATCTCTGGAAATAGGTAACCAGCGCCTAGTTTTCTGTAATGTGTATTAATAGTTGCCATGTAAAAATATCCTTATCTTTTTCGTTGTACATCAAGAGATGAAAGAGCTGATGCAATTTGTTCTCTGTGAGAATCTTGTTCTAGTGAACACATTGGAAGACGGAATTCTTCTTCACACCATCCATACATACTCATTGCTGTTTTTATAGGGATTGGATTCGTTTCACAAAAACATGCACTAAAGAAGGGAGCAAGAGTTTTTTCAAGTTCTCGAGCCTCTTTCATATTGCCTTTTAATGCGAGATGAATCATCTCTACCATCTCACCTGGAATCAAATTTGATGCAACACTAATCACTCCATCGCCTCCAGATTCTATCAAATCAAGGGCCATGTTGTCATCACCGCTCAACACACAAAAGTCAGGATTAGTGGTATTAATAACATCTTTCATTTGAATCAAGTTGCCACTAGCTTCTTTAACTGCAAAAATATTTGGACAATCTTTTGCTAATCTATTAAGAGTTTCTGTTTCAACATTTACCCCAGTTCTCCCTTTAATGTTATATACAACACAAGGAATTCCAACTGAATCAGCTATTGTTCTAAAATGAAGATATAATCCTTTTTGAGTAGGTTTGTTGTAATAAGGATTTACAAGTAGGAGTGCATCAACTCCAGCGGCCTCTGCATGCTTAGATAATCTCACCGCTTCACTTGTTGCATTACTCCCAGTTCCTGCAATAACAGGCACTCGGCCATTACTAATTCTCACTGTCTCTGCAATCACTCTATCGTGTTCTGTGTGAGATAATGTTGGACTTTCTCCAGTTGTACCACAAGGTACAAGGCCATCAATTCCTTGAGCAATTTGAAACTCAACGATCTCCTCGAATGCTTTATAATCGACTAAACCATATTTTGTAAATGGGGTAATTATTGCTGTGTAGACTCCACTAAATTTTTTCATATTCTCATCTTCTCCTTATTAAATCTTGAATCTTTTAGATTCTTTTTATAAAAACGACTAAACTTTCCATACACCATATATTAAGATGAATCCTTAATACATTTATGTATTGGATATAGTATCAGAAATAAAACAGAGTGTCTATAAAATAACAAAATGTTTTTATAATAACAAATATTAAACGAAACATTGCCTCTATTGTGCCTCTATTACTATATTTCATGCAAATTATATGATATTTTCCCAATAGAGATATAAAAATGATCATATTAACAGGAATTTCATGTTATAAAAAACATATTATTGTTATTATTGATTATTTAATGTTTTTATAATAACATTAATATATATAATAAAAAGGTGGGAATAATTTATGGTAAACGTAATACTATATGGATGTAAT
>CAYZUR010000451.1:0-1953 GCA_964481535.1 uncultured Spirochaetaceae bacterium
ACAACATATGTGCAGAATATGCGATTTGTCAATCTTTTTTTTCTAAGTACTTGATTTTTTATTAATTTATCGTAATACTATCAATATGAGCAAAGAAGATACGACGATGAATTCGTCAAGGAGATATATATATGAAAGATAATGTAACAAAAGATGAACTATTTATTCTTTCGAGCACGAACAACATGTTCAAAGAGGATGATTTGAGTGTATTACTTAACCAAATTGAAGTACACAAATATTTAATTAACCAAGAGATACCTTGGACAATTACACAAGATGATGCAATTTTCTCATGGTTAGAAAATGTATACCAACCGATTATGCAAATCATTAACCTATGGAGTGTACGACGTGCATTCAATCACTATAGTGAGGGGCAACTATTTTTTGCAATTTCAGATCACTGGTACTTCCTTCTCGCACAAAATGAAAAAATTAGTGCTTTTAGTGCAGCTATTGATTTTGCAGCTAGATATGGTAAAGGATTAGCTAAAATAGTTTCAAAAATTACAAACCCAATTAAAGTTGCATAAATTATCACAAATCACAGTTTCTAAACCCTCTTTTACAAGAGGGTTTTTTTTATCATGGAATTAATTGATTCTTGATTAATAGCTCAATAGGATTTACACTTTTACCTATAAAAGGAAACAATACACCATGTTGAAGTCACTACCTAAAAAATTCTTTAAAGCCTTTCTTATTGTAATTGTTCTCATTATTGTCTATCTAGTCATAACAATCATTGTGAACCGCTCCTCCCAGTCTACTGATGATATATTCCCTCCCATAGTAGGAACAGCATCATCTCCATTAGATGATGATTCATTGAAAATTCTCTCATGGAATATAGGGTATGCAGGAATGGGAGAAGGTTCAGACTTCCTTTTTGATAATGGATCTTCTCTTCGTCCACCATCAAAGCAGGCAGTAGAAGAAAATCTCGAGGGAATAAAAAGTTTTTTACGAGAAAATGATTCTGATATCATGATGCTCCAAGAAATCCCCTATGCCTCGTTCACCAACTATAATACCAATGTATATCCAATACTGAGCAAAGAATTTGATCAGTATCAATGGACGTACAGTAATGACCTTTATACAAAGCTCCTCCCATCGTTCATTGGATTACGAATAGGAAATTCAACAGCAAGTAGGATTCCCATTATTTCAAGTGAAGCAATTGCTTTAACAAGAGAACCTGGCTACTTCCTCTATTTTTTTAAAAAAGATTACAGAATGCACATTACCAGACTCACCCACAGTGGAGTTAACTGGACCCTTATTAATATACATCTTTCTGCTTTTGATGATGATACAGTCTCAATTCGAGAAACTCAGCTTAAAGAGATAATTGAATATGCGAAAAGTGAAAGGGCAAAAGGACAGCATGTGATAGTTGGAGGAGATTGGAATTTAGAACTTGTCGATACAGACTTTGGCCCTTACACCACAAGTGAAGAGGATCAATTTTGGATACGTTCTCTCCCGAGTTTTGCTCAAACAAAAGGATTCTCATGGATTGCTGATGAGAGAACCCCTTCTGTAAGAACTGCAGAAAAACCCTATGTAAAAGGTGAAAACTATACCTTGGTAATTGATGGCTTCTTTGTGAGTGACAATGTGAAAGTGTTAGATGTTACGACAAAAGATCTTCATTTTAAACCAACAGACCACCATCCAGTACTGTTAAAAGTAGCCCCTAACAATAAGTAAAATGATGTAAAGAAAAACTAGCTATCTTATACTATTATTACCGTGTATAAGATGAGAATATTTTCAACCGGTACAATCTCACAATTAACCATTACTAATATATCAAATTAATGTAAATTTTTTCTCTACTATTGATTAAATTTAATATTACAAAAACCAATTACAGTGTAATTAAAGAAATATAGTGGACCCTATTGTCAAGACAGCATAATCAATAGTTAAGTTTGATTTAAG
>CAYZUR010000452.1:0-1948 GCA_964481535.1 uncultured Spirochaetaceae bacterium
GAATTGCTGGGTTTGTTGTAGTAACTATCCTTTTTCTCATCTTTCCTCGTCTTGGAATTGCAGAAACTGATGCAAAAGGGTTTAAAATTGTATTTCTTATCTCCAGTGTCCTTCTTCTTGCGGCAACGCTCGTTGCTTTTGCCCTAAAGGATGAGGGGATTGAGGTGAGAAGAAGTAGAATCTATTTCAATAAAAAGTTTAATAAGTATTATGGATTAGAGATATTTTATGGGGCAAGAAAGCAAATATTTCTCACCTTTGCCCCTTATGTTCTTATTTTGCACTATGGAGCAACAACTTCCGTTATTTCCCTTTTACTTGCTCTTTGTGCGGTATTTGGAATGCTCTTTAGTCCTGTTGTAGGTCGCCTCATAGACCGACTAGGATATAAAGTAATCATGGTTGCCGATACTCTCATATTAGTAGTAGTGTGCCTCCTCTATGGCTTCTCTCACCGCATCTTTAGCCATGAAGTTGCTTTTATTGTCGTGAGTATCAACTATGTTCTAGACTCTATCCTCACTCTTGGATCCATTGCTACAAATGTCTATGTTCAAGATATTGCAGATGACTCACAAGAGCTCACATCTACCCTTTCAACGGGTATTAGTGTGAACCATCTCATTAGTGTAATCATTGCTCTTCTAGGGGGGCTTATCTGGCAGAAACTGGGAATAGAGGTCTTATTTACCCTTGCTGCATTACTTGGAGTAGCTAATTCACTCTTTGCAGCATCAATTAAAACGCCAATACGGGAAGCAGCATAAATACTTTCTATAAGCCATATCACATGTTACTACCTCAATAATTATTTAGACGTCTCTAATAGAGGAATCTATGTATCATCCCTCTCATCATCTACTATGTAAGTGCTCTATTATCTAAAAAAGAAAGATATTAATTCACAACTAGTGACATATACCTATTACTGATAAGAACTCTTTAAAAGACTCATATAATGACCCTATATGTATTTATATATTTTTCAATATCAAATATAGGACTATTATATAATTTACATTAAAAAAAATATTTTTTTTAATTGCAATTATGTCATAGATAACTCATACTTTACATGTGAAACAAAAAAAATAAGGATTCTTACATATATATCTACACCACCCATTTCTATGGGATATATTAGGAGTTTTATTATGAAGAAATTGTTCATTATCGTGATTCTTATGGTAACAATCCCAGTTGTAATGTTCGCCACGTCTTATCAATCACTTTACACATTAGATGTACCATACAAGTATCAAAGCCTCTATGTGACAGGTAATTTCACTCCTCTACCTCCATCTACTAAGAGTAATGAGATCCTTAACATCACTATTGATACCTCCCCAACTGTTACTTTTGCTGCAAATGCATCTGTTAATGGGGATTATACCTTTGTAGACAACGCTGAAAATAGCTATCTTCGCCTTTCATCATCTGGAAGTTATGTAGAATTTGGTTCTACGGGATTCAAAGTTAATGCTGCAGTAAATGGGAATTATAAGAACTATGCATTTACAATTGCCTCTATTCCTGCATATTATCAAGTAGTTGGAAATGGCAATATCTTTTTCAATCTCCCTTTTTCAGGAGGAACTTCATCATTCAGCATAAATCTTAATCCAACAGTGGGTGTTGGAATTGGGAAAATACATAATATTCAGACTATTAAAAGTATTGTAAATACTATGGAGTATTTCAATATTACGCCAACTCAAGAAATGGTTGAAGAAATTGCAAAAATAGAATATGCAAAAAGTGAACGTTTAAACTCTTATTCAAATAATGATGCTCTGTTATGGACTTCATATCAAAGAGAACTAGCTGCTGCATACGGAATTGATGAAAAGATAGTGGAACTCATTTATCGAAATGTTTCTCAGGTGCATAGTTTTGAAAGTCTGTGATGGGCTAATTTGAATTACGGTTGGGAAGCATTTGCTCGTAT
>CAYZUR010000453.1:0-1942 GCA_964481535.1 uncultured Spirochaetaceae bacterium
TAGGGCAACAGCATTAGCCCCTATTTCAACCGCTCTCTCTATTGCTAGATGGACGCCCCCACTAGCGCTGACATGTGCTCCAATATAATGCATAATAACTCCTGATGGATAAAAGATAGGCAATTGATAAAGGGTTGTCAATCGACTCATCAACGTGTTAAGTTCATGCAGTGACTCGTGTCATAGGAGGAATGGATTGAAGGAAAAAGCTGATCAGAAAGGATTACTACAAACACCTGGTGATGAGTGTTACGGGTTTGTTCTTGAATCTGTTGATGTCTTAGATGATTATCATGGATATGGCTATCAATATCGCCATAGAATTACTGGGATGAGTGTATACCATATTGCCAATAATGATAAAGAGAACTTTTTCTCATTTATCTTTAAAACACCTCCTCAAGATGATTGCGGAACTGCCCATATCATTGAGCACAGCGTATTAGCCGGTTCAAAAAGATATCCCTTAAAAGATCCATTTATGTCGCTGTTAAAGGGAAGTGCTCAAACATTTATGAATGCAATGACGTATCCTGATTATACAGCATATCCTGCAGCTTCTCCTTTAACAAAAGATTTTCAAAATCTATTTAAAGTCTACGCTGATGCGGTATTTAATCCCCTTCTGAGAGAAAATACTTTTAGGCAAGAAGGGATACGAACTGTAGTGAACCCAGATGAAACTCTTAAGTTTGATGGAGTAGTCTTTAATGAAATGTTAGGTGAGCTAAGTGACCACGATTCAATAGTCTCTAGGGCAAGTATCAGAGCTCTTTATAGTGATACCCCTTATTTTTATGAATCTGGTGGTGACCCTGAACATATTATTTCACTGAACTATAATAAATTCTTAGGCTATTACTCTACATATTACCATCCAAGTAACTGTCGTCTCTTCTTATATGGTAATCAGAGTGTGTTAGAACAATTAGAATTTCTTGATGAGGTGTATCTAAGTGATTATTCTCAAAAGATGAGTTGTGGAGCTTCCCCTATAGCTACTGGATGGAAAAAAAGTAAAGAAATAACCGCTTTTGCTCCAACTCTTGAAGATACTGCAGATAAAAGAAATGCCTCTGTTACTATCAACTGGGCAACAACATTAATTGAGGATCCTCTTGAAGTAATTACTCTTACAGTCCTTACAGATATTTTATTAGGAAATCCAGGGGCCCCCTTATATAAAGCAATTATTGATTCCAAATTATCTAAAGATATATCTCAAGTTTCTGGGATGGATACGAGCTTTAGACAAATGCCTTTTACTGTTGGTTTCAAAGGAATTAATCCAGATAATTCTGACAAGGCAAGAGAATTAGTATTTGACACCCTTAATCTGATAGTAAAAGAAGGGATAGATCCTTCTTTAGTTGAGAACGCTGTGAAAACCCAGGAATTTGCATTACAAGAAATCTCTGGTTCTTCCCCTATGGGATTAAGGGCGATGGGGCGCATTGTGAGGGGATGGCTACAAGATAATCCGCCTCATATCTCGCTGAGGATTAAAAATGCCCTCGAGTCCCTTAAAGAAAGGATAGCAGAGACTCGTATTGATGATGGCCATCTATTTTCGAAAAAAGTTACCCCCAAAGGTCTTGGGTATTTTGAACAATGGATTGAGACTCATCTTCTCCAAAATCCTCATAATTGTACTGTTATTGTAAAGGGAGATGCCCAGTACCAAGCAAAACTTCAACAAAAAATTGAGAAACGCCTAACAAAAATTCAGACAATGATGGGAAAAGATGGAATTGCTTTATTAAAAAAACAAAATGAAAAGTTTGACCTCTTTGAGAGTGAAAAAGATACATTAGAGGCCCTTTCAACAATTCCACGTCTCACAAAAGAAGATGTAAATGAACCTATTAAAATATTGTCACAACAGCATTTTCTTGTTGATAGAGTTCCTCTTATGTTGCAGCATATGGAAACAAATGGAATC
>CAYZUR010000454.1:0-1924 GCA_964481535.1 uncultured Spirochaetaceae bacterium
TGCTATTTTATGTTCTAATTGATAGTCACTTAGGCCTGCACCACGAGAAGTACACAACGATGGGTCCAGGTTAAGAATACAAGAAGTAATAGCACTTGCACTTGTTGTGTTACCAACTCCCATCTCACCAAACAAGACAACATTACATCGACTAGAAATAAGAGTTTGTATTAACGAGACCCCATTTTTCATAGCTTTATTCATTTCACCAAGCGTCATTGCTTTTTGGGTGAGGAAATTTTTAACACCATAATTCACTTTCATATTGATGATAGAGGAAGATTTGTCAAAATCATAATTAACCCCACAATCAACTATTCGAAGGGCAATATCATTCTTCTTCGCCATTAGTGATACTGCACCACCCTTGTTAGAAAAATTAATGAGCTGCTGATAGGTAATTTCACTCACACTATTACTTACACCCTCCTTTGTTATGTGATGATCTGATGCTAACAATAGGAGTGTTGGATTGTAGAGTTGTGGATTAATATCACCAAGTATTGTGGCTATATGAATAACAATATCTTCTAAGTAGCCTAGTGAGAACTCTGGTTTTACTTTATCTGCCCACCTATCTTTTACTGATTCCATAATCTTCTTAGTAATTGGTTTTTCGTCTCTGTGTATCATATAAGTTAAGAGTGTAGACCTAATAATAAAAGAGTGTCTACGATAAAAAAGTAAAGAGCCAACAGATTTTACCTGTGGGAGTATATCAGTAACGTTGAGGCCACTGTATATATTACAGTGACCTCATCAAAAAACAATATAGTTACAAGAAAAGAAAGGAATTTTCGATTATTTCAACATTTCACCAAATAACTTAGGATAACTGTTTTCCATCCCCTTTGTTGACCAAAGAGCAGGAATAACAAGCCAGTTGTTATCATAGGAGAGTTCAATTATTCGATATTTTTGAATCTCCTTCATAAGATAATACATAACATCTTTTTCACTTATTGCGACTAATTTCTCTTTTGCCATCTCTTTGGTAATACCAGCAGCCTCTAGATGTCCTCCTTCCCCTCTAGCTCTAGAAGAATTGAGAGCAACGGTGTAGCTTGAGTTGATGGAAAAGGCACTCCCTTTTTCCATTGTCTTTATCACAACTTGGACTTCTTTGGGCTTAGCAATATTTACGATATAATTCATCCCTGAATACGAATCAAACGAAGAAACAGGTAAATAGGTTTCAAAAGAATTGGTCTTATCGTTGTACATATAATCCCCATTAGCATCATTTTTAAATCTAATGATATCATCATCTAGCTTCACCATTGGATTAAACCAATCCCCATACGAGTACGTTGCCATATCACGGATTTCTTCCCCGGTGAGTTCCATTGTGTATATATGATGATATTGAGGGTAGAGTCTAAATAAATCAACTATTCTTACAGGACCCTTTTCTATCACAGTATCAACACTAAGGGGTGCACTTATTGAGATTTCAGCAGAAGTAAGCGCTCTTTGTAGACTATGAATAGTATCTACAAAAGGAGAATCTTTGAACATAGCATCTCGAGAAGAGAGCGTTTCATTTATCACTCCAACTTCTGTTTGAGCCCAATTAGTCACCTCATCAATCTCACCTTGATATGAGTCTAAAAGTGTTTGATTGACCTGAATACCACTCATCTTCACATCTTTAGAGGTAATAAAAGAGAGTGAAAAACTTCCTTTTTCTTCATCATAATTAAATACTGCTTCTAAATGATTTACTGATTCTCCTTTAGGTAAAGAGCCTATGATATGGACATTTTTTCCATTTAGGTCTTTTACTATTTCAGAAGTAGCATTAGTGCCACCGATGATTACATCAAAACCATCACTGGAAGTTGAAACAGCGCTTTTTGCCATTTCTCTAAAGTTTTCTTGATCAGTGCTCACTAAAGCAATAATTACATCTGGTTTCTCACGC
>CAYZUR010000455.1:0-1924 GCA_964481535.1 uncultured Spirochaetaceae bacterium
TAGAAGGATCTGTAAGCCAAGTAGAACTCTATGAAATGCAGCTTAAACTAAGACAAAACTTACTCGATTATACGAGAAGTTATGCTAATTTTGATGGCATTGTAGCTACCCTCTCTTTAGATGAAGGGGACTACGCAGAAGCTGGAACAGTTGTCATGATTATCGTAGACAACTCTCGATTAAAAGCAACGGTTGAAATTGATGAAATTGATATGCAGTCTGTTACTAAAGACATGAAAGCGAGTTTAGACTTCGATTCTATTCCTAATGAAATAGTAGAAGCAGTAGTACATTATATTCCACTTCTTGGAAGAACTACCACTCAAGGCATTGGGGTAATGGACGTAGAACTCATTATTGACGATCCTCCTAAAGGAGTCTCTCCTGGATTTACTTTTGCAGGAACCCTTAATGCGAGTGAAGAGAAAGTGGCCCTAGTAATACCATCAATTGCTATTACAACAGATTCTAATGGAATAAGTACCGTAAACAAGAAAGGTGCTGATGGTAATCCTTCAAAGATAGTTGTTAAAGTTAAATATCTTGGAGAAGGAATGAGTGAAGTTTTAAGCGGAGGATTGAAAAAAGGTGATGTAATTTTCCTTGCATCCACAAGTTCTAGTAACTCACCAGCAATAGGATTTGGAATGCCTGGACAGGGTAGAAGTAAAAGTGAGTAAAGTATGAATGAACATGTAATTGAATTATTTGATGTTAGGCGCTATTTCACTATGGGTGATTTTATTGTAAAAGCATTAGATGGAGTCTCTTTGAATATAGAGCGGGGCTCATTTACGGCAATAACAGGACCTTCTGGCTCTGGTAAATCTACACTCATGAACTTAATTGGGTGCCTCGATACTCCAACAGATGGATATATCCACATTGATGGAGAACTCACAATGGGAATGAATGAAAAAGAACTCGCCTATGTGAGAAATGAGAAAGTAGGATTTGTGTTTCAACAATTTAACTTACTTGGGAAGTTAAATGCACTCGATAATGTGATGACTCCTCTTTTATATAGTGGAATAGGAGTAAAAGAGAGGAAAGAACTTGCTACATCTGCGCTTGAGAGAGTAGGACTCAAAGACAGAATGAAGCACCGGCCTAATGAACTCAGTGGGGGACAAAAACAGAGAGTCGCCATAGCAAGATCGTTAGTGAATAACCCCTCTATTTTATTAGCTGATGAACCAACAGGGGCACTCGATTCTCAAACAGGAAGACAAATATTAGAACTTTTTGAAGAACTTTATAGTGAAGGTCGTACCGTTATCCTTGTAACCCACGATCATGACATAGCCTCTCATGCAAAAAGACAAATTAGTGTGAGAGATGGAAAGGTGGATGAATAAATGGTATGGGAAAATATTAAATTAGCATTAAAAGATATGGTCACGAGCAAGATGAGAACACTCCTATCTCTATTAGGAATTGTTATTGGAGTTGCTTCAGTTATTGCAATATTAACACTCGGACAGAGTGCAACTAAAAGTATTACTCAAACTATTGTAGAAGGTGGCCTCGAAATGGTTACCATCTTCCCAGATCGTACGAGTAAAAAAGCAAGTGAATTTACTGAAGATTTTGGTAATAACCTTAAAATACAGATAGCTGATATTGAAACAGTCCTCCCAGTAAACTCGAGTTCTGCAAATATTAGAGTTGGCCAGCAGATGATTACTGGATCTGTGAGCGGAGTTCTCTCATCCTATGCCTCTGTTTTAGATTATACTAGTGAAGAAGGAGAATTCTTTACTCTCGCTGATAACCTCCTTGCTCGTCAAGTTGTCGTTCTTGGCTCTGATGTTGCTTCTGAGCTATTTCCTGATGGAGAAGCTCTTGGAAAATATATTTCAGTGTTTAGAAATCAAGCAAAGAGTTATGTAGTAGTTGGCGTCATGGAAGAAAAAGAGAGTTC
>CAYZUR010000456.1:0-1923 GCA_964481535.1 uncultured Spirochaetaceae bacterium
AGGTAGTAAGGAAGTGTTTTTGGCACAAGTAGTTCGTTTGGTTGAACAATTTATTGAATCGGATAAAATCACAGTAAAACACGACCTTTTTCATCAGGATAATTCCAAACGAAAAATTCTTATTATTTTAAATATGAATAAAATAATCCAACATATTTGGACACAAATTCGTACTAATAATACTGAAAAATTGACTGCTGTATTCGATAAAGAGAGACCCATTCGCTCAACTGGCGATATGCATACTTGGTTTACCAGTAAACCTTGTGAATGGACTGCAAAATCGCATATTAGTCATTGTGTTTATGATAGTGGGTGGGAAGCAAGCGAAGCATATTTTTTAGAGAAATCGCCTTTGGTAAAATCATTTGTGAAAAATGACCATTTAGGTTTTTTCATACTTTACAATCACAATGGAGTAATCAGGAAATACTACCCAGATTTTATGATTTGTTTAGTCAACGGGGAATACTTAATACTTGAAACAAAAGGTGTTGATAGTCAACAAAATCAAACTAAAAGAGAATATTTAAATGAATGGATAAAAGCTGTTAATGAACAAGGTGGTTTTGGGAAATGGAATTGGGATGTTTCATTCTATCCATCTGATATTGAAGTAAAACTGAAAGGGATAATACAATAAAACCTGCCTCCGCCATCTATGTCTCCAGAAGAGGGGCGGGAATTGGTTCTAAACAGGTGCTCAGCCAAAATTTAAGTGCTTATAATACAACAAATTTTAAGCACTTTTTTCTTTTTATTTTAAACAATTTCAAAGTGAGATAACATTTGTGATACCTAGTATATATTCTAAAGCATTCCTC
Organism: uncultured Spirochaetaceae bacterium; assembly: GCA_964481535.1. Lineage (GTDB taxonomy): Bacteria > Spirochaetota > Spirochaetia > Sphaerochaetales > Sphaerochaetaceae > SABI01. Next base: position 825 of record CAYZUR010000456.1, read on the forward strand.
TTCATTTTTACGACTTTTATTTTCCCATACATACTATCGATACACTTTGTTATTTTATTAATCATTAACTGTTTTGTGATTTTGCGCAATTCTAAAAGTGTGATAGCAAATGTGATAGCATTTTAAAAGTTTCTACCTGCTCGTATCGCTCACAATGCACGATATACCCCTCTAAAATGCACGTATAACACATAATAAATGTATAACATGAAAGGATATGCATTCACACGGTAGAAGTCGTTGGTTCAAACCCAATCGCGCCCAGATGAGCAACTCATTTGTAGATAACAGATAGTTGCTTTTCTTTTTAGCTATTTCCCTTATTTTTTCCTAGATATAATTTTTATTCTCTAACCAATTCATGCAGTAAGTACCCCGAGAGGAATTACAACCACTCCATCTTTACGAACATGGGCAAACCCATTTCCTGTGATTATAAAAAGGGCCTGAGGAGGCCCCATTTTTTCTTGATCTACCTTCTTTGCAAAGGTGAGAAGATTATGGGCTGCTTCTTCTTGAGCGGCAAAGCCAAGTTTCACTTCGCAAGCAGCCCATCTTCCATCGGGATATTCAATAATCATGTCAACTTCAAGATTCCGAGAATCTCTATAATGAAAAAGTTTGCCTCCATGGAGGTCTGCGTAGATTCTCAAATCACGAAGAACAAGAGATTTAAAGAGAAAGCATAGGTATTTTAAATCAACCATGAGTTTATCTTTTGAAAGATTGAGAGCCCCTACTGCAAGAGAAGGATCCACAAAATGTCTTTTAGGACTAACACGGAGAGTATCTGAGCTTCGTATATGAGTACTCCATGCAGGAAGCTGTTCTACGATCATCAGTCTTTCCAGAGCCTCAATATAATCACTTATTGTATCTCTTGACAACATCCCATCAGATCCATTGGTGTCTTTCATGATTGCACTTAGAGAGGCTTCCGTTGAGATATTTCTCGCAAAAGATTGTAAAAGTCTCATTACTCGTAAGGGGTCTCTAGTGACTCCAGAAGCCTTTGTAACATCGATTTCCGCTGTAAACGGTAAATAATCTCTCATAAACTGAAGAGCATCTTTCTCATTAGCTCCAATAAGACCTGACC
>CAYZUR010000457.1:0-1919 GCA_964481535.1 uncultured Spirochaetaceae bacterium
CAAGGTGTAAGATTTTAAAGGCTCTGTAGTGTTCTGCCAGAAGAGAGAATATATGTAATGAATATTTCCACTCCCCTCTTAGACGAGCAGCATCTTGTAAAGAAGTGACTTTTACAAGAGCATTGTTATAATTAGAGGTATTTATTTTGATTCCATTTTTAAAATATAAGAGTATCCCTTTTAATAAGAGGTCTAATCGCTGAACATCTTCTTTCCACTCAGTTTCCCTGTTCTTTGATTCTTCAAAGAAGTGAAAGGCAAGATCAAAACAAGCATCTAAAGGGTTTGCTACAAGGCGCACATATTCTATTAATTCTTCTTTGCTCTTGGTTTTTAAGAGAGTAAATATTTCATCATCATCAATGTATGGATCATTAAAAAATTCCTTTTTAAAGGTGCTCGTTTTCACAAAGGTCCCATCTATTTCAGTCCAGGGTGGAGCTTTTCCAAATACATCTGCTTCAAAGAGTTCTCGTAACACATAAAGGGCAGCAGCTTTATGCATGCAAGGCATAATTGAAGCTGTTGCACATGTGCAGGTGATATCATATATCGTATCATCCTTTTTCTCATCAACACCAATACGTACTTTATACAGAGCACTGCCTTGTACAACGATATCAAAGATGTTGAATGAAGGTATATCAAAGTCCACAATAGCATCATTTTTATATAACTGTTTCCCCTCTTCTAAGGTTGTTGGATAAAACTCATCTTCAAAATTCTGTACTCTCACTCACTTACTCCTATGATAAAATTAAGCATATTCATCCCTACTATGTATAGGTATTTCTTGTCAAGGGAAAAAAAGGATGTAAAGAAAAGGGGAAAAGACCCTTTGTTTGTGACAAATGATAACGCTCACTGTTTTGATGGATATACACAAATGTGCTACGAAGTAGAAATACCTTATGAGGAGATGTGTAATGCATAAGAAAATTAGTTTTATTGAAGAATTTAAGAAATTTATTTCTCGTGGGAATGTAATAGATTTAGCTGTTGGTATTATCATAGGAACTGCCTTTACTGCAATTGTAAAATCGTAGTGAATGATATCATCATGCCCTTCATTGGTCTTATCATTGGTGGCGTTGATTTCACTAAGCTGCAGATAATTCTCCGTAAAGCAACCCAAACAAAACCAGCTTTAGCTCTTACCTATGGGATTTTCATACAAGCTATAATTAACTTCTTACTAGTAGCCCTAGTAGTCTTTTTTCTCATTCGTGGCATTAATAGAGTTCGTGAAAGAAAAGAGGCAGAAGCAACTCCTGCCCCTAAAACAGAACCCGTCATTCCTGCAGATATCATACTGCTTACTGAAATAAGAGATTTGTTAAAGAGCAAGGAATAAATTGATTTAAGATAATTACTACAGATTATTCTTATACTCACTGGCAAAGAGAAAAGAGGGATCTCTGTTGTATCAAAACTGCCTAATAGCTCGAACAGAGTGAATAGTATCATGTGTTTGAATGAACTCTTGTTCTTGATTGCCGACTTCTTGGCTCCACCATGTACTCATTGGAGATAGCGTTGAGGTCCAATAACTTATCTCATTCTAGTAAGAGAGTATAATACTCTCCAAATGTGTCCCAGAACTCCTATACAAGGTTGAACATGAATTGTACCTCCAGATTATTCATTGTGTTATATTGAACAGTAATTGGCTTAATCGTGGTGTTATGTGCATAATAGCTTTTTGCAACCCATATCAAAACTGCACAGTGAGCTTCAGCAAATGAAAACAATGCATCGGTTGTGGCACCATATGAACGAGTAGCAGAGTACACGATGTCACACTCGTTCTCTTCGTTGAGGAATTGTAAATTCCTCTTCATCTCTTCGCTGTTATCACCCCATGATGTAATTTTGATGGTTTTATCGTTTAGTGCGAAAACAGCCCTGAAATCACAGGA
>CAYZUR010000458.1:0-1919 GCA_964481535.1 uncultured Spirochaetaceae bacterium
AGATTACCGTGTAGAAGAATTGAGTGGGTACAACATAATTCTCTTAATTACAATGTAATGATTACCTTTTATCCTATTATATAAGATAGCAAAAAAGTAGGAGAATCGGTAACTGTTTGAATTAAAAAAATATAAAAAAGGTAGAAAATGATTAAAATCATCTATTATTACAATTTGCTATTAATGGAGTGACCATCATAAGTAACCCACTTACCTCTTTTCCTTATGTAAAGAAGTCGATGGTCACCACCAAAAATTAATTAATTATAATGAAAGAGGAGTTGCCGCAAAGTACATCACATTCTCTTCCTCATCTTTTAGAGAAAGAGTCATAACCCCTTCGCTCGTACTTGTGATGCGCATAGAATAAGAATCCTCACCGATAGTGGCAACGATGCGAGCACCATCACTCATATCGATTGCTCCCATAATCTGTTGGCCTTCATGATCTTCAGTATCATATGCATAAATGATGAAAATATCATCGATTTCTTCATCATAGTAAAATGCATTAAATGAAAGATATTCAGTGTCATTTTTTGAAAGCTCTTTTTCCCATTGAAAAGCAGTAAGGGTTGACGCATCGTAAGAGAGATCTATCGTCTCCCCTACTGTACTATCACATCCGGTGCAACTAATAAGTGCCAGCAGTGTAATCACTACTATAAAAACTACCTGTTTCTTCATGTAATCCTCCACGTTGTTTTTTCCTGATCAGGTATAATATAGTTTCATTTAGAGAAGACAATTTGTCAAGGATTTATTTTTATTATTTTATACAATACAAGTAATTACATATCATTTAGCTACAACTATAAATAGGTATAGATTATCTATATACCAGAAAAGGGGGAGAAGTTAACAATACATAAGGAATTGTTGATTTATTACTAATGTTAGATAAATGGGTTGAGTAATTATATCATGATAGTAATACTATACAAATAACTATTTTGTACATTTTTTCTTATTTCAATTTCATATCCTAGAGAAATGATTCAACTCATTGATTAAATATAAAAAACCATGCTATTTATTACATTTATAAGACTTTTGTTAACATAAAGGAGTGTCTATGAGTAACTATAAAAGTGGAACGAAATGTATCCAATCAGGATATGTACCTGGAAATGGAGAATTACGAACTCTTCCTATTTATCAAGGGACAACCTATAAATATGATAGTGGAGATCACCTAGCATCTCTATTTAATCTAGAGACCGCAGGTCACATGTATACACGCATCTCTAACCCAACAGTGGCATATGTTGAAGATAAAATAAATGACCTAGAAGGTGGAGTAGGAGCTATGTGCACTTCAAGTGGACAAGCCGCATCTTTCATTGCTGTATTAAATATTACAAGCTGTGGACAAAACATTGTCTGTTTATCAAATCTTTATGGAGGAACTACTAACCTTTTCTCTATTACCTTCAAAAAGATGGGAATTGAAGCACGGTTTGTGAGTCCAACAATGAGTGATGAAGAAATTGGCTCATATTTTGATGAGAACACTCGTCTTGTGTTTGCTGAAACAATCGCTAATCCATCATTAGATGTCTTAGATATTACCCGCTTTAGTACAATTGCCCACAACCACAAAGTCCCTCTTTTTGTAGACAATACATTTGCGACCCCAATTTTATGTCGCCCTATAGAAGCAGGCGCAGATATTATTATCCACTCAAGTAGTAAGTATATGGATGGTCATGCAACTGTTGTTGGTGGCGTGATAGTAGACGGGGGAACTTTTGATTGGGCTGCATCGGGTAAATATCCTGATCTCACGGAGAGTGACCCATCCTACCACGGCGTAAAATATGTCGAGAGGTTTGGTAGTGCTGCTTTTATTGTAAAAGCAAACAATAAAAAACACACACAAAATATAACAAGACGGGTGTCGCGGGGGATACACCAAA
>CAYZUR010000459.1:0-1907 GCA_964481535.1 uncultured Spirochaetaceae bacterium
AGTGGCTACTCTTGATGCATCTTTATTGCCATTTTCCAGTGGTCAGAGGTGGATGATGAGCCGCAGACCCGAACTATATGGGCTCCTTAGCAAAAAGACTGGAAAAGAGCAGGATACAAGAACTGTTCGGTTCACCTACCAACCAGACACAGATAACAAGTGAAATATTTCATAAGAGAGAAAATACTCAAACATATGTATTCTCATTAAAAGTGACATAATGAGTAATCAAACCTCGTTCGGTGGGCAAATCCACAGATTGCTTATATGGTGAATAACGCACCTTATTCTCGTTTAATGATTGCCTGAATTGGACACTTTTCGAAACAAAATCCACAATGTAAGCAATGTTGTTGTTGAATAACATAAGGTTTTCCAGAAGTGATGCATTGTTGAGGGTAGGTGTGAGCACACACATCACATTCGATGCAAGAGGTGGTAATTAAGAATCCTTATCTCTATGTACACTTCGTTTAAGAGTGAAAAAGTTTGTCTAAAAACTGGAGATTTTCCTAAATCAAATAATTCAATTTCTCCTCTTTCAATACAAAAAGGTTCTTTCGATATATCTGCTATCACCAGGGTATACATCGTTCATGCTTGTGTTTTCTTCGAATATTCGATCAATCCACTTCTTTTGATCTTTCAATTGAACAACAGAACCCATTAAACGAATCATTTGAAATTCTTTATTCATAGTTGTGATTGCAGTATATCCTGTAGCAAGTAATTCTTCGTAAAAGTTTTTGCCCCTTGCGGTTCAAAAATAGAGTTTACCTTCTTCCACAATCATTACATCAATAATTCGAACCTGAGGTTTTCCGTCATGGCTTACAGTTGCAAAATCCGCTTCCTTTACCTCTCTCATTATTTGCAAACAATCTTGTGCACGTATCATTGCTGCTCCTTTTATCCAAAAATTGGGCTAATTATTCATCATGAAGGTTTCTTACAGGCAATTCAATAGGTTCTGATGATAGCGAAAGGGTTCTATAAAGTAAATGTAGTGATAGCAAAGCAGCCATGGTGTATTTCAATCAGTTGAAATGTTGACATATGGGTGACAATATAGTACCTTGTATTGTAGGAGCGAGATATGAAATTTATAACGGTAAGAGATTTAAGAACAAAACCAGCTCAAGTATGGAAATCTCTTCCTCAAGAACAGGAATTGATTCTAACCAACAATGGTAAGCCAATAGCACTCATAACTCCTATTTCAGAGAGTGACATCGAAGAAACTTTATCTGCTATGAGGAAAGTGAGAGCGCAGATAGCAATTCAGAAAATGCAAATATCTTCAACAGAGAATAATCTTACCTTTTTGTCCGGTGAAGAGATTGATGATGAGATAGCAGACTCAAGAAAAAAGAGAAAAAATGAAAATCGTACTTGATACCAATGTTCTCATTTCTGGGCTTCTTTCTGCCTATGGTATACCTGCTCAGGTTTTGAATCTTTTCTTGAATGGACGAGTAACTCTATTGGTTGATACGAGAATACTTGCTGAATATGCAGATGTTCTTAGATGCCCAAAATTTTGTTTTAACTCAGAGTTGATTAATTCTCTCCTTGAATTTATTAGAATGGAGAGTGAAATGATTATTCCTGATCCATGTAATATAGAATTTCCCGATCCTGATGATAAAATGTTTTGGGAGGTAGCTGCAACAGGAAAGGCTCTCTATATTGTATCTGGCAATACTAAACATTTTCCAGTTAATCCACTTGTTGTGACGCCTTTACAATTTATTGAAAAGTATCACCTACACCAACTTTGATTTAATTACCCACTTCTATAGTGCAATTAGAATAGATTCGACGATTGTGATTATCTGGGAAATGATACGATTGCTCTTTTCTGAGATCCCTATTAGAACATCACTGCTAACGTACCAACCGGCCAC